>CAMFEN010000020.1 GCA_945949375.1 uncultured Bacteroidales bacterium
AAGGATAAAGGATGAAGGACTTATTACCTTCGTATTTGAGTTTTCAGAGTCTGTACTATTTAGTCTTTTATCCTTTATCTTTTAGCGAACAAAGTGAGCGGTCTTTTATCTTTTAGCGTAGCGGTTTTTTATCTTGTGGTGTAGTGGTCAAACATTGCCAACAAACGTTGTTGTTTTAGGTGTTCGTGTTCGGGGTCGGCATAGTTGGCGAAGGGGTAGATGCTTATGCCGCCGCGGGGGGTGAAGATGCCCGTTACCTCGAGGTACTTCGGGTCCATCAGTTTGACCAAGTCTTTCATGATGATGTTGACACAATCTTCGTGGAAATCGCCGTGATTGCGGAAAGAGAAGAGGTAGAGTTTGAGCGACTTGGACTCCACCATCTTCTCCCGCGGGATGTAGGAGATGTAGATGGTGGCGAAGTCGGGTTGCCCTGTCTTGGGGCAGAGCGAGGTGAACTCGGGACAATGGAAAGTAACCAAATACTCGTTGTCCGGATGTTTGTTTACAAAAGTTTCGAGGACTTCGGGAGCGTAGTCGGTGGGATACGCGGTGTGGCTGTTCCCCAATAGGGATACGCCACTCAATTCAGAATCAGTACGCATTGTTTTCAGTGTTAAGAGCGGGGGAAAAACAATAGCCCCGTTGAATTACGCGGCAAAGGTACTGCTTTTTATTGATATGTACAAGTTTTTTGTCAAAAAAAAACGGCAACGACTATTCGTTCGTTACCGTTTTCTTGTGTCCCCCGAGAGGCTCGAACTCTCGACCCACTGATTAAGAGTCAGTTGCTCTACCAACTGAGCTAGGGAGACAGGCTTTTTTAAATTAAGAATTATGAATTAAGAGGGCGTTGCGGCTTTGTATCTCCGTTTTGCAGCCTCATTTTTCATTCATCTACTTCAACGGGAGTACCCCGTTTTTCAAAAGCGAGTGCAAAGGTACTGCTTTTTTTTGATATGACCAAATTTTCGGGCAAAAAAAATATGAGAAAGTGCATTTTTTGTTGATTCTCTTGCGTATGTCCGTTTTTTTTTGTATCTTTGCAAGCCATTTGTGATTCGTTTTATACGCGCGATATATATATAATAGGTATGAATGATGATTGTATAATCAAGCGTGGCGGGAGGCGTGGTGCGGTTATGCGAATTTTGGACAATCGTTGGAAACGGGGCGAGACCCTTATTAGACCCTTACTTAACCCTTATGTTTTTTCGAGTAGATTGGGGGTGTTGATGGGGTGAGGTTATGCGAAAAATGGACAATTTTGCGGGGGCTATGCAAGGCGATGGTGAGGAAATGGACTAATAATAAACATGTATAGATATGGACTTTAAGTATGCACCTATGTTTCAGGTGGGTAAAGATGAGACGGAGTATTATCTGCTGACGAAAGACTATGTGTCGGTTGGCGAGTTTGAGGGGCATCCGATGCTGAAAGTGGAAGCAGAGGGTTTGACGCTGATGGCGCAACAGGCGTTCCATGACGTGAGTTTCATGCTTCGCCGTTCGCACAACGAGCAGGTGGCGAAGATACTGCGCGACCCTGAGGCAAGTGCTAACGATAAGTATGTGGCGCTGACCTTCCTGCGCAACGCGGAGGTGGCTTGCAAAGGGCAGTTGCCGCTGTGTCAGGACACGGGTACTGCTATCGTGCACGGCGAGAAAGGTCAGCAGGTGTGGACGGGGTACTGCGATGAAGAGGCGCTGAGCAAAGGTGTCTTCAACACCTACACCACGGATAACCTGCGCTATTCGCAGAACGCGCCGCTGTCGATGTACGAGGAGGTGAACACGAGATGCAACCTGCCCGCGCAGAGACACATTGAGGCGACGGAAGGCATGGAGTACCGCTTCCTGTGCGTTACGAAAGGCGGCGGCAGCGCGAACAAGACCTATCTGTATCAGGAGACGAAGGCGCGTATTCAGAACCCCGGGACGCTGATTCCATTCCTCGTGGAGAAGATGAAGAGCCTCGGGACGGCGGCTTGCCCTCCGTATCATATCGCGATTGTGATAGGCGGTACGAGCGCGGAGAAGAACCTGCTGACGGTGAAGTTGGCTTCGACGCATTACTATGATAATCTGCCGACTACGGGTGATGAGACGGGTCGTGCCTTCCGCGATGTGGAGTTGGAGAAGCAACTGCTGCAAGAGGCATATAAGATAGGATTAGGCGCACAGTTCGGCGGGAAATACATGGCACATGATGTGCGCGTGGTACGCCTGCCTCGCCACGGGGCAAGTTGCCCGATAGGCTTGGGCGTTAGCTGCTCGGCAGACCGCAACATCAAGTGCAAAATCAACAAAGACGGTATTTGGATAGAGAAGATGGACAGCAATCCCGCGGCACTTATTCCCGAAGAGTTGCGCAACGCGGGCGAGGGCGATGCTGTACGCATTGACCTGAATCAGCCGATGGCGGAGGTCTGCAAGATACTGACGAAATACCCGATAGGTACGCGCCTGTCGCTGAATGGTACGATTATTGTAGGACGAGACATCGCGCACGCGAAGATAAAAGCGCGTTTGGACGCCGGCGAGGCTATGCCGGAGTATCTGAAGAACCATCCAATCTACTACGCGGGTCCTGCGAAGACTCCTGCGGGTATGGCATGCGGCTCGATGGGTACGACCACGGCAGGGCGCATGGACCCGTATGTGGATGAGTTTCAAGACCACGGGGGCTCGCTCATCATGCTGGCGAAGGGTAATCGCTCGATAGATGTTACCAACGCCTGCCAAAAACACGGCGGGTTCTACCTCGGGTCGATAGGCGGTCCGGCTGCTATCCTTGCGCAGGAGAACATTAAGTCCATCGAGTGCGTGGAGTACCCCGAGTTGGGTATGGAGGCAATATGGAAGATTGAGGTGGAGAACTTCCCCGCATTCATCCTTGTGGACGACAAAGGGAACGACTTCTTCAAGCAACTGAAGCCCTGCGCAGGGTGCACGATATTGTAGAGCGCGTAGGTTTCTTAGATACAAAAACGAACAATAATCTTGACGAAAACAACCAAGAACTTTTTTGATTTTAACAAATATGTTCAAATATGGCTCAAATATTTTTTACTATTTGATCATACACGAATGGACTATTCCCAAAAACTCAATTCGTTCTTGAGAGTTTTCATCTATATCGAACTCGCACTAAATTATGAAGAAGATATTTGTTATTGATTGGATACTGATTCCGGTGTTTGTGTTATCTGCCTTTTCGGGCATTCAGTTGCATGTGGCGGGTCATGGTACATCACACGAGGTGTGGCACCATTGGGCAGTGTTTCATATCATAGCAAGTATCCTCTTTTTAATAGCAGTCATCCTGCATGTGCAGACGCATTGGGGATGGTACAAGAGCCTTGTCAGAAGTGGTCTGGGCAAGAAAAGCAAAGCGGCAGTGGCGGTAACATTGTTCTTCGTGGTGCTGGCTGCCACAGGGTTGGTCTTGTTCGTCGTGGAGGGGGCTAACTCGGGAATAGGCCTGTGGCACTACCGTATAGGGTTGGTGGCGAGTCTGCTGTTTTTGGAGCATATCATCCGCCGACTGCCCATGCTTCGCAAGACGCTTTCGCACAAGATGTCGGTACGCCGATTAAAAGCAACAGACTAAGAATCAATAAGATGGAAGAGAAGAAAGACGGATTTTGGCGGCGGGTGATGCATAAATACCGCTTGGCTATGGTTGATGAGTCGAACCTGAATGAGTTGTGGCATATCCACCTCAACGGGTTTGGGGCATTCAGTATCTTCTTTCTTCTTTTCTTGCTGACGATAGCGTTGCTGTCGGTGCTGATTATCTACACGCCTATCCGAAATATCCTGCCGGGCTACAGCGAGAGCATCCGTCGGCAACTGATTGTGGAGTCGGCGCGAGTGGATTCTCTATCAGCTGATCTTGCCTTACAACGGCAGTACCTATCTGTTATTCAGCAGGTTACCGCCGGCACAGTGCAGAGCGACACGGTGCAGAGTCTGGATTCTCTGCAGATAGTGATGCGCGAGCAGTTGCTGGAGGCGAAGAACGAGGCGACGGCGGAGTTCGTGGCGCAGTATGAGGCGAAGGAGAAAGACAACCTGCAACTGTTCGACGCGCAGACGAGCCAACCCACGGTGAGTTTCTTCCGCCCGATACACGGCGTGGTGGAGCGGCATGTAATGCCCGAATCGCACCGCTATGGTGTATTGGTGCGGGCGGTGGAGAACGAGAACATCACCGCAGTGATGGCAGGGACAGTGGTGTATGTGTCGCACGAGTTGGACGAGACCTTTACTATCATGTTGCAGCACGAGAACTACGTGAGCGTGTATCGGCACGTGGGTACCGTGCTGAAGACCGTAGGCGTGCGGGTGCAGGCAGGCGAGAGCATTGCGCTCCTCGGGAAACAGCCGCTATTAGAGTTTGAACTATGGAAGAACGGGCATTGGGTGAACCCGGAGGAAGTAATAGTATTTTAGGACCCACCCCTACCCTCCCTACAAAGGGAGGGAGGACGATATATAAGAATGAGATGGCGAAACAGGTTGCTATATTAGGTTCGACGGGTAGTATCGGTACGCAGACGCTGGATGTGGTGCGTGCGAATAGAGAGCGCTTTGAGGTGTATGCGCTCTGTGCCCATCGTAGCGTGGATATGCTGGTGGCGCAGGCGCGGGAGTTCCATCCGGAAGTCGTGTGCATAGGCGACGAGAGCAAGTACGAAACGCTGAAAGAGGCACTGCAAGACATGCCCATCAAGGTGTGGGCAGGCGCAGACGCCATCGCGCAGGTAGTTACCATGCCAAGTATCGACATCGTGGTCGCCTCGATGGTGGGATATGCCGGTCTGCGCCCAACGATAGAGGCGATAAAAGCCGGTAAGACCATTGCGTTGGCGAATAAAGAGACGCTGGTAGTAGCAGGCGAAATCATCTGCCGTTTGGCGCAGGAGCACCGCGTACCCATCTTGCCGGTAGACAGCGAGCACTCTGCGATTTTCCAATCGTTAGCGGGCGAGAGCCGCAGCGAGATAGAGAAGATTCTGCTGACGGCGAGCGGCGGACCGTTCCGCCGATTCACCCTTGAGCAGATGGCGCATGTAACGGCTACCGATGCGCTAAAGCATCCCAACTGGGACATGGGCGCGAAGATAACGATAGACTCGGCAAGCATGATGAACAAAGGCTTTGAGGTGATAGAGGCGAAGTGGCTGTTCGGCGTACCTGCGGAGAAGATACAGGTGCTGGTACACCCGCAGTCTATCGTCCATTCGGCGGTGCAGTTCTCGGACGGCGCGGTGAAAGCGCAGTTAGGCGCGCCCGACATGCGGCTTCCGATACAGTATGCCCTCACCTACCCCGAGCGCTTGCGCAGCGATTTTCCCCGCATGGATTTGTTTGCTGTGCGCGACCTGACCTTCGAAGAGCCTGACTTACAGCGATTCCCGAACCTCGGTCTGGCATACGAGGCGATGAAGCGCGGTGGGAATGTGCCTTGCGTGCTGAACGCTGCCAACGAGGTGGCGAACCTCGCTTTCCGCGAGGGACGCTGCGGGTTCTTGCAGATGTCGGAGGTGATTGCCGCCACGATGGATAAAGCACCGTTCATCGCGCAGCCGACATACGAAGACTATGTGGCTACCGACCAAGAAGCCCGCAACATGGCGGAGCAGATGATACATAATTTGACAATTTGAGGATTGACCACTTACCTTGCGGTGTAAACAATTTTCAAATTTTCAAATTTCCAAATTTTCAAATTGAATATGAAGTGGATACAATTGATAGTTGCCCTAAGCCTTTTGGTGATGATTCACGAGTTAGGGCATTTTCTTTTTGCTAAGTTATTTAAGGTACGCGTGGAGAAGTTCTACATGTTCTTCAATCCGCAGATTTCGCTGTTTCGCGCCAAGAAGATTGGCGGGAAATGGCGTTTTAAGTTCTTCTCGAAGAATGTGGAGCCCGCTGCGGTGGAGGTGATCGACCCGATGACAAAGGAGCCGAAGAAGGACTCGAAAGGCAACCCCATCCTCCGTCCGATGAGCGATGAGGAGCGTATGGCATTGCCCGAGGGCGATTGGCGTCGCGAACCGGAGAACACCGAATGGGGTATCGGCTGGCTGCCGTTTGGCGGCTACTGCGCTATCGCGGGCATGGTGGATGAGACCCACTCGATAGACGACCTACCCTCCGAGCCACAGTCGTGGGAGTTCCGCTCCAAACCTGCATGGCAGCGCCTGCTTATCATCATGGGCGGAATCCTGATGAACTTCATCGGCGCGCTGGTGATTTATATTGGTGTGGTGGCGCACTGGGGCACCGACACGCTCCCGCTGCAGAAGATAGAATCGGGTTTGTACTACTCTGATGTGCTGCTGCAAGAAGGCTTCCAACAGCAGGATAAGATACTGCTTATCAACGGCGAAGAGCCGCAAGACCTCGGTGATGTTGTCAACGGGCTTATCATTGAAGGCAAGCGCGAGGTGGTGGTAGTACGCGGCAAGGACACCCTCTTATTGACCATGTCAGAGGACTTGGGTGAGCGCTATATGGCGATTGTCAACGAGCACGACAAACAGGAAAGGCAGAAGGCGCATGCAGATAAGTTGTATCAGAAGCGCGGCTACGTGCTGATTTCGGAGTTCATCCCCTTCGTAGTGGATTCGGTGATGCCCGACAACGCCGCTTACTTCGCGGGGATAGAGGCGGGCGATAGGATAGTGAATATCAACGGCGTAGAAACCCCCTGCGTGGTGCAGGTGCGTAACGAGTTGCAGAAGTATCCCTGCGACAGCGTTACGGTGGGCTACTACCGCACCGTGGCGGGCGACAGCGCGGTGTATCAGGAGACGCGGATGTTCCTCGGCGACCAAGCCACGATGGGTGTGTATATGAAAGGTCTGTACTCTTTCTACCCCTTGGAGCACACCGACTACACTTTTTGGCAAGCCATCCCCGCGGGGATTAAGAACGGATGGGATATGCTGGTGCTCTACGTGAAGCAGTTCCGACTGGTCTTCACTAAGGAAGGTGCACAGTCGGTCGGCGGCTTCGGTGCCATCGGCAATATGTTCGCCAATGTGTGGGATTGGCATTCGTTCTGGGCGATGACGGCGTTTATCAGTCTGGCGTTGGCGTTCATGAACTTCATGCCCATTCCTGTATTAGACGGCGGGTATATCCTCTTTCTGCTATGGGAGATTATCACGCGCAAGAAGCCGAGCGATAAGTTCCTTGAAGTGGCGAACAATATCGGTTTCTGGTTGCTCCTTGCGCTACTTATCTTCGCCAATGGGAACGATATCTTCAAAGCGTTCTTTTGATAATTAAGAATTATGAATTAAGAATTTTGAGCGCATTATATGCCAACTATTCAGAGCAGACCACTCATAATTCATAATTCATAATTAAAAAGAGCATAGGCACTCATAATTCATAATTTATTATTACCATGGATTATTTCGTTCACGAATCTTCGTATGTAGATGAGGGGTGCCGCATAGGCAAGGGCACCAAGATTTGGCATTTCAGCCACGTGATGGCAGGCTGCACCATCGGCGAGGACTGCAACATTGGGCAGAACGTCGTTATCTCGCCCGATGTGGTGCTGGGCAGGAACTGCAAGATACAAAACAACGTGTCGGTCTATACGGGCGTGCGCTGCGAAGACGATGTGTTCCTCGGTCCGAGCATGGTCTTCACCAATGTCATCAACCCCCGTTCAGCAGTCAGCCGCAAGTCCGAATACCGCGAGACCATCATCGAGCGCGGCGCATCGGTGGGAGCCAATGCCACCATCGTCTGCGGGCACCGCTTGGGAGCTTACTGCCTCATTGGCGCTGGCTCCGTCGTAACGAAGGACGTGCCCGCCTACGCGCTGATGGTGGGCAACCCCGCACGGCGCATCGGCTGGGTGAGCCGCCACGGCGAGAAACTGCATTTCAACGAAGCAGGTCTTGCCACCTGCCCCGCTACCGGCGAGCACTACCGCCTGCTGAACGGCGAAGTGAGTATTGTAGAGGAGTAACATTTTTGAATGCGAAACCAAAAGAGGTTGCCTAACAAATTGAGTTAGGCAGCCTCTTTTCGGTTTATTGCTTTTATGGATTACTCAAATGCACCCATCTGGAGCATCGAAACCTCCTTGGGGGTGAGGAAACGGTATTTGCCGCGGGCAACGTTCTTCTTGGTGAGACCGGCGAACGATACGCGGTCCAATTGCATCACCTTATAGCCCACTTTCTCAAAGATTCGGCGCACCACGCGGTTTTGTCCGGAGTGAATCTCCAAGCCGATATGGCGGCGATCCTCTTTTGGGAACTCTAAAGCATCGGGCACTATCTTCTCATCGTCGAGCACGATACCTTCGCGTACCGTTGCTTCATCCGTCTCGTCCAAATCGCGGTCGAGCGTTACGGCGTAAATCTTCTTCTTGCCGAACTTCGGATGCGTCAGTTTGGCGGCTAAGTCGCCATCGTTGGTCAGCAGGAGCACGCCCGTGGTGTTGCGGTCGAGTCTGCCTACGGGGTAGATACGCTCGGAGCAGGCGTTGCGCACGATGTCTATCACCGTGTGGCGCTCCTGCGGGTCATCGGTGGTCGTTACGGTATTCTTCGGCTTATTGAGCAGGATATACACCTTGCGCTCGCGGCGTACGGGCTGGTCGTGGAACTGCACTTTATCAGTCGGCAGCACTTTTGCACCCAGCGAATCAACTACCACGCCGTTCACCGAGATGACACCCGCCTGAATGAAATCATCTGCCTCACGGCGCGAGCAGATGCCCGCATTGGCGAGGTATTTATTCAAGCGAATAGGCTTCGTGGGATCTTCGTATTGCTTCTGATAGGTCTGGCGTTTGCGCTGGCTATATACGTTGGCATTGCGCTGCGGACGCGGACGGAATGCCCGTTGCTGACCATCGCCGTTACCATTGTAACCGTTGTTCTCGTTGCTGCTGTTGTTTCCGTTATAGCCGCGGTTATTGTAGCGCGGACGTTGCTGATAGTCGGATTGGTTTCCGTTGTTGAATCGCGGGCGTTGCTGATACTCACCTCCCTCGGCATTGAACCTCGGGCGCGGCGATACGCGCTCGGCACGAGGTTGCCCGTCAGTAGGATGACTAAAACGTTGACGAGGGCGACCTCCTTCGCGACGGTTGTTGAATCCGTCAGGAGTACCCGAATAGCCGTTGTTATCACGGCGGGCATTGTAGCCCCCTTCACGATGGGAATTGTCTGCATTGAAACGCGGGCGACGTGCGCCTTCTGCGTTGAAATCTTGATGATCGTTGTACATAATCTTTTTGTCCTTTCTCTTTTGATTTAGGTTACGAGTAACCCTCGCGGGCTACGGGTACGCTCACGCGCACTATGCTCAATTACGAATTATGAATTATGAATTATGAGTGCATGGCGCTGAAATAAGATATCCAATGCCCTCATAATTCATAATTCATAATTCATAATTCAACATTCACTTACGCTTCTGCTGCTTGCTCGATAGCGAGTTTGCCACGATAGTAGCCGCAAGAGGGGCATACGGTGTGGTAGATGTAGTGTGCACCACAGTTCGGGCAAATAGCCAATGCGGGTACAGTCAGTTTGTCATGCGTACGACGTTTCGCTTGTCTGGTGTGCGATTGTCTTCTTTTAGGATGTGCCATAGTTGTGTTATAATTTTACAGAATAATGTTATACTTTTTGACTTGCCGCCTTCAAGTTAGTAGCCACGCAGAATAGCCCTATTCCTTGTCCTTCGGTTCGTCTATATCTTCATCCTCCGGCATGGTACAAAGGTGGTCTTGGAGAAGAGCATCCATCATCGGATTACAACCACCGGGTTGGTGACTATGCACCAGCGGAAGATTCACAATTACTAATTCATACGCCAGCCACTCCAAGTCGAGCATCTCTGTGCCCTCGTCCATCTCCATGTCGTCCTCGGCATCCACTGCCACGTCCATCGGGTCAAGACAACGGTCGCAGGTAACCTGCACTGTGCCACTGACCTTGATACGGAGGTCAAAGTCGCGCTCTCGGAGAGCCAATTCTGCTTTTGCCTGCACATGTCCGCTCAATACCTCGCTTTTCTCCACGCTTTGGAAATACTCACTATCCAACTCATAATCAAAGGAATAGTTGCCGATTTCCAATTTAGAAAGTTCGATGATATGTGGGTTTTGTGTAGTCATAGCGCAAAATCGGCTGCAAAGTTACGACTTTTTTTTGAAACTCACAAATTTTTTCTGTTTTTTCTCAGAAAAATGTGATGGGAGATTTGCTCAATTCCGAAAAAAGCAGTATCTTTGCCGCTTAATTTACGTTTATTAGAACGCGAAGTAACCGCGAAAACAACATATACTTCAACAACAAGGTGAAACAAACATGAAAATAGCATTAGTAACCGGCGCGAGTTCGGGAATCGGATATGAATACGCCCGCGTGATGGCGGGCAGAGGATACAACCTGCTGATAGTCAGCAACGAAGAAGCCATCCATGCGAAAGCGGAGATACTGCGCAAGGACTTCCCCGTAGAGGTCATTTCAATAGTACGTAACCTCGGCGTGCAGGAGGCGGCGAAGGAGTTGCACACCTACTGCAAGGAGCACGACCTGCAAGTGG
>CAMFEN010000021.1 GCA_945949375.1 uncultured Bacteroidales bacterium
AGATACCCATCTCGCTGCCTTCTTCGAGGGGGACGAGCAAGCCGCACTGGAGCATGTATTGGAGGAGTGCAACGGTCTTGAGGCAGACGGATTTGCCGCCGGCGTTTGGTCCGCTGATGATGAGCATGCGGTTTTCTTTGAGGCGGAGGGAGAGGGGTACGAGGGTCTTACCTTGCTGGCGGAATTTGAGGTAGAGGATAGGGTGTCGCGCCTGCTGCCACTGGAGCATAGGCTCGTTGTGGAGCGTGGGGCGGAGGGCAACAAGCGATTGTGCGTATTGGGCTTTGGCTCGGAGGAAATCGATGTATGCGAGTGCTTGCTCGGAGGCTTTGATGTCTGGGAGGGAGGGTCGTAGGCGGGTGGTGATGTCCTGTAAGATACGGATGCGCTCGCGGCGCTCGGCACCTTCGAGTTCGCGGATATGGTTGTTGGCTTCCACTACCTGCTGGGGCTCAACGAAGACAGTCTTTCCGGTGGCAGACTCATCATGCACGATGCCACCGATCTTGCGCTTGTATGCGGGTGGGACGGGGATAACGAGTCTGCCTTCGCGCATGGTGGGGGCGGCGTCTTTGTCGAGCAAGCCTTCTGCTTGCGCTTGGCGGAGAATCTGGTGGAGTGCGCGGCTGACGGAGCCTTGCGCGGCTGCCATCTCGCGGCGGATACGGCTTAGCTCGGGGCTGGCATTGTCCGCCAAGCGTCCGTACTTATCGAGGACGCCTTCGATGAGTCGGAGGACGAAGAGGATGCCTTGGTTGTTGCCTTGGGTATTGCCGATGGAGAGTGCGGAGAGACGGGGGAAGCGCACGGGGTCGAGAG
This sequence comes from uncultured Bacteroidales bacterium, assembly GCA_945949375.1. Taxonomy (GTDB): domain Bacteria; phylum Bacteroidota; class Bacteroidia; order Bacteroidales; family Paludibacteraceae; genus Colicola. The sequence continues at coordinate 820 of CAMFEN010000021.1, forward strand.
CAGCGAAGAAGGCTTGCAGGCGGGCGGCGTAGTCGATGGTCTTGCTGAGGTCGAAAAGTTCGGCTTCGTCGAGGAAGAGTCCATCAATGCGGATGCGCGCGAGAGGCTCGCGCATATCGTGGATTTCGCCGCGGGGAAAGTCGAGGGAGGCATCGTCGAGGATACGCTTCATTTCGGCGGTTTCATCGAGCATTCGGGCGATTTCGGCGGGGTCGTTGGAGAACGCCATGGCATCTACCTGCTCTTTGCCGAGGGGGGAGGTGCAACGGCGGCGGAGCTCGTCGCGAACGGTGGTGAAGTCTATTTTATGCTCGATGGGACTCATACGTTTCTACAAAAACGGACAAAAATTATAACAACAATGAACGAGAACTTTTTCTTTGTAAACAAATATATTCAAAATATTGAGCAGATATTTTTATAACATATAATTGTTCGTGTAATTAGTCATTAATTTTATAGATGGGTGTTTTTATTTTTGGCGTTTTGATGACAAATTGCTATTTTTGTGTTGAATGGCAATTGTGGCGTTAGAACTCGATAAGACCCTTACTTAACCCTTATGCAAACTCGTTATTTTTTCGGTTTTTCTTCGATGACATATTGATATAAAAAGCGGCGAGATGGCGACGGAATGCTATTTTTTTGTTTATCCGAGTATTCGCACATCTCGTAGTACTTTGGCTCCGGCGGCGTTGTTGAGTTTGGCGACTAATTCAAAGCGGCAGTCGAAGAGTTGTGCTTTGAGTGCTGCGCTGGAGATATGTACGATGAGCATGCCGTTTTTGACCTCCACGGAGCGGGTGAGTCGGGCGATGGTGTCGCCCATGACCTCGGGCCATAGTTCTACAATCCGCGTTTCCAAGACGGGTTGCTCCAATCCTGACTCGCGCAAGAATGCGATGAGGGCATCTCCTATGGTTACTGTTAAGCCGCGCATGGTGTGGATGATGGATAAAGGATGAAGGATGAAAGACTTATTACTTTTGTTTTTGAGTACGTAGATTGAACTATTCAGTCATTGTCTTTCTTTTGTGTGGTTATTTTTCTTTCTTTGGTTTGCGGAGGTAGATTGCTTGGCGTGTTTTAAGTATTCTGATGGAGGGGTCGAAATTGTTGTACTGTTGCACTTTCTTGAGTTGCACTCCTTCACGCTGGCAAACCGCCCATAAGCTTTCGCCCGGGGTTACCCACATGAGTGTTTTCTCTTTTGGGGCTTGGGTTTTCTTCTTGGCGAGGTAGATTCTATCGCCTGCTGTGAGTGTTCTTCCGAGAGCATCGTTCTGCTCGCGGAGGTCTCTCTCCTTTACGTTTAGAGAGAAAGCGACAGAAGCATAGGTGTCCCCCTCTTGTGCAAGGACATATTTGACGCCGTTACATTTCTGGGGTTTATGGGTTAGCAGGAAAAGTTGCTTTTCCTCTCTGGCTGTGCGAGGCTCCTGGTATTCGGGTTCAGGGTTAGAGGTGATGACAGCAATGGGCTCGTTTTTTCTTACCACCACGGGACGGTTGGATGAAGTATAAGCTCCTGTATTACAGACGGTTTCCCAATTCTTGTCAGTGAGCCTGTCGAGATGGTAGTCTTCAATGAGTTTAATGAGTTTCTGCGGGTACTTGGGGTCGGTGGCGTAGCCGCATTTCTTAAGTCCGTATGCCCAACCTTCATAGTCCTCGATGGCAATCTCAAAGAGCGGCTGATAGCGCGAACGTTGGAGAAAGACCGCGTGGTCGTCAAAGGATTGGGAGGCGTTCTTGTAAACACGGAAGCAATCGTCTTTCTTGTCGTCGTCTTTGAGGTAGGTTTTTCCCGTCCAGTCGGAGGTGCACTTGATACCAAAATGGTTGTTCGCTCGGGTGGCGAGTTCACTGGTGCCCGCCGCCGATTCGAGGAGCGCTTGCGCCATGATGATGGACGCCGGAATGCCATAGTGCTTCTGATTATCCACTACTACATCACGCCATTGGGCAATGTATTGGAGGTACTGCTGATTTTGGGAAGATTGCGCATGGACTTGCATTAAGGAAGCCGTCATGAGCAGAAAGAGGATAGTTATTTTCTTCATTTTTGGCATAATATCTATAAAAACGCCGCAAAAGTACAAAAAAATTTGCATATAAGCAAAAAAAACGGTATCTTTGCACGCTAATTTATCGTAAATTATGAAAAAGCGTACTTTATTCGCCGTTTTGGTGTGTGTGTTTGTCGGGCTGAGTTCTTGCACGTACAACTCCCCGAAAGAGGTAATATATGAGTCTAATTTCAAGACGCTGGACTTGCGTGTGCGGGCAAGTGATTGGCAAGATGGTGGTGGATTTTATTATTGTGGGTTTAATGTTCCTGAGTTAACAGCCTATATATACGACAATGGCATAGTTACATGCTCTCACGAGTATGATAACGGGACGAAGTTCCTGTTGCCGCAGACGATACACAACGAGGATGCAGACGGCAATAGATACACCACGACCATTGATTTTTTGTTTAGCGTCGGATATGTAGAAATAGGGATAACGAATAACGATTTTATCAATAATGCGCCGGAGGATATGTGCTTCCGCTTGAACATGGTTTGGTAAATCCAATTATTACGAGATAGCAATGAAGAATTTTGCATTGATTGGTGCGGCAGGGTATATTGCGCCGCGACATATTAAAGCCATTTCCGATACGGGGAATAACCTGATGGTGGCTTATGATAAGTTCGACTCTGTAGGACGGCTGGATGCATCGTTCCCGGAGTGTTCTTTTTTTACGGAGAATGAGCAGTTTGACCGATTTTGCTCTAAGCAGATGCGCACGGAAAACCCGCTGCATTGGGTGGCGATATGCACGCCTAACTATACGCACGACGCGTTTATCCGCTACGGGTTGCGCTTGGGATGCGATGTGATTTGCGAGAAGCCGCTGGTGCTCAATCCGTATAATATCGACAACCTCGTGGAGTTGGAGCAGGAGACGGGGCACAAGGCATATACTATTCTGCAACTGCGATTGCACGATAAGATACGCGCGCTGAAAGAGAAAGTGGAGAAAGGTCCGAAGGACAAGGTGTATGATATCGATTTGACCTATATCACGAGCCGCGGCAAATGGTACTATTCGAGTTGGAAAGGCGATGTGCACAAAGCGGGCGGTATCGCAACGAATATCGGTGTGCATTTCTACGACATGCTGCAATGGATATTCGGACCTGTGGAGAAGAATATCGTGCATGTGATGTCGTTTGACCGCGTAGCGGGGTACTTGGAGTTGAAGCAGGCGCGTGTGCGTTACTTCCTGAGTATCAATGGCGACTGCCTGCCGGAGAATGCCGTACAAGGCGAGAAGCGGACCTATCGCACGCTGGCGATTGACGGCGAGGAGTTTGAGTTCTCGCAGGGTTTCACGGAGTTGCATACGGAGAGTTACAAGCATATCTTGGCGGGCGAAGGATTCCGTATCTCGGAGGCGCGTCCGTGCATAGAGATAGTTAGTCAGATAAGGCATGCTGAGCCGATAGGGCTGGTGGGCGACTACCATCCGCTGGCGAAACTGCCGCTGGCAAAACATCCGTTTGGATGGGATGAGAAGCGGTAGATAATTATGAATTATGAATTTTAAGGGCGTTGTATGCGTAATCGGCAGAGATACATATTGTTTTTAGGGTTGGCGGCGATGGTCTTCGGGCTATCTTCTTGCGTAACGAGCCGAAGGGTGAACTATATGCAGGAGCCGGATAAGAGGATACCTTCTTATGCCGACACGCTGTCGTTTGAGGACTACCAGTTGCGTGTGAACGACCGCTTGTATATTTATGTCTATTCGTTGGATGAGAAGATAACGGCATTGTACAACTCGGGTATGAGCAACCAAAATATGCGTCAGCAGATGCGGAGCAATTCTACATACGGGTCAAATGAGTTGTACACCTATTTGGTTGATATAGAAGGAAATATCGATTTTCCTACCTTGGGAAAAGTGCAGGTGTTGGGTTTGACGACGCGGGAGGTGAAACGTAAGTTGGAAGATGAGTTGGGACAGTTGATGAAAGATATTCCCGGATATAAGACTATCTCCGCGGAGGTGAATATTGTGCAACGGTCGTTCTCTATCATTGGGGCTCAGAGCGGGCGGTACTATATCGACAGGGAGAAGATGACCATCTTTGAGGCACTGGCGATGGCAGGCGACTTGGGAGAGTTCTCCGATAGGTCGCAGATAAAGTTGGTGCGCGAGAAGGACGGGGTTACCACGATAAAGACCTTTGACGTGCGGTCGAAAGATATCATCAACTCAGAATTCTACTATATTGAGCCCAATGATATCATCTATATCCGCCAGATACCCGGCAAGTCGTTTGGTATCAACTCGGCAGGTACGGCGGTAGGGGTAGTAGCCTCCACCATTTCGTTTGGTGTGTTTATCTACTCGTTGGTACAAACGGGTATTTTCCTATACAACAAGTATAACCCCGCTCCGGCGCAATAAAAGGAGGATAGAAAAATGAAGCGAAAGATACTATACATATTGCTCCTCCTACCGCTTTTGTTGAGCCTCAGCAGTTGCTACAGCCACAGAGTGATCGGTCTGCTGCAAGAGCCGAGCAAGCATAACAACCTACCGGTGTACGATTCTGCGGAGTACGTGCCTTACACTATACGAGTGAACGATGAGATTATTTACCGTTTGATTACGATGGACGAGACTATCTCAAAGACCATCATGGGCAACCAATCGTCTTATGCGGGGCAGTATGCGAACTCCTATCGTGTCTATTCGGACGGAACGATAGATGTGCCTTTTTTGAAACCCGTGCATGTAGAGGGACTGACGATAGAGCAGGCGCAAGATACGTTGCGGGCGGCATTCCGTGAGATAATCCCCGATGCAGACGTGAAATTAGCGTTGTATAACAAGTATTTTACCGTGGTGGGCGACATCAACGCGGGAGAGTACTACATATATAAAGAGAAGATGAATATCTTTGAGGCACTCGCCATGACGTGGGACTTGATGAACTCGGGCGATAGGCGGCATGTGCGGATTATTCGTCCGCAAGGCAACGGCGAGGAGCCGGAGGTGCTGGAGTTTGATATCCGCACGAATAGTATCATCAACTCGAAATACTATTATGTCTATCCTAACGATGTGATATATGTGGCGCGGACGAAAGACAGTTTCTTCAAAGTGCCATCTTATACAGGGTTCCTTGGGTTAATCACTTCTTCGCTATCGCTGCTGGTATCGGTACTCAACTACACCGTGCTACTAGTAGAGTAAACAATAGTTTCAGATTTCAAAATCTTTTTCTATGGCAGAAAACACTACATACACGCCTTCCGGCAATAGCAATTACATCTACGGTCAGCCAAATAATGCGCAGTACTATGGTTCTGGGAACTATGGTCCGGGGAATTATGGTGCAGGAGCTAACGATTCGAAAGAAGAGGAGGAAAGCAACTTCAACCTCATGGAGTGGGTGATGCTATGCTTGCACTATTGGTATTTGTTTGTTATAGGTGTAGCAATAGCGGCAGGATGTGCGATGCTAAAGAATCGTAAGTGGTTGCCTTCATATTATTCGCAGGGGACAATAATCATCAAGGAGTCAGGTTATTATGGCGGTACTAACTCTGCGCTGATGCAAGGCTTCGGTGTGGATGCGGGTTATAAGAATGTGAATAACCAAGTGATTATGCTCGGCTCTTACGACTTGATGTGCCGCGTGGTGGATTCGCTACCCTTCATGCAAACGGAATATATCACACAGGGGCGATTCAAAACGCGAAACCTCTATCGCAATACGCCCATTCTGATAGAAACGAGCCATATCGAGTCTATTGCCTATTCTATTCTCTTCCAATTAGATTTTCAATCAGATGGGACTTTCACTGTTACTTCGACCAATGAAGATGTGCCGATGGTGGCAAACGGACGCTACGGGGAGCCTTTACACACGCAGTTGTTTGACGGTGTATTCCTCCCTTCGGATGTAAGTTTGTCGAACGGAAAGATGTTTTTCCGTTTCCGAACAAGAGAGTCTTTGGTCGGAGAATTTATGGGGCGATTGCAGTTGAGTTTTGTAGGCGAAGGAAGCACCGTTTTGGCAATAGCCTTGACCAGCGAGACCCCGCAACGCGATTGTGAATTTATTGATAAATTGGCGGAAATCTATCTAATGCAAAACTTGGAGCAGAAGAACGAGGTAGCCGACAATAGTATTCGCTTTATCAACCAGCAGTTAATCTCCCTGCAATCGTCATTGGAGGTGAGCGAGGGCGCGATGACACAATTCCGTCAGGAGAATCGATTCGTGGATGTAGGCTCCTATGCAGGGCAGTTGATGACTCGCATCTCGCAGTATGACCAGCAGAATATGTCGCTGAAGTTGAAGGAGACGTATTTTGACTACTTGACCAACTATCTGCAAACGAATATAGAGAATGGTGCGGTGATAGCACCTACTTCGTTGGGACTGAATGAGCCGATACTGATGTCGCTGGTACAACAGTTGAACGACCTGCGTATACAGCGCGGAGAGTTGAGCGAAAAGAATGTTTACTATGCCAAATATACGAAGGATATAGAGAATGTGAAGACGGCAATCAATGAGGTAGTAGGGAGCATGCGCGCATCGCTGGAGATAGAGAAACAAGACCTAAAAGACCGTTTTGCCGATGTGGAGGAAGAGATAAAGAACCTACCCTCCAAAGAATTGCAGATGGTCGCCATCGAGCGCAACTACCGTATTGACGACAACTACTACACGTTCTTCCTGCAGAAACGCGCCGAGGCCGAGATTCAGAAAGCCGGTAACACGCCGGATAACAAGATTTTGGACAAAGCGCGCACCACGGCAGTGGTGAACGGAAAAGCCAAGTCGAAAAATACCACTACGGCACTCATCATCGGCTTGCTTGTTCCATTAGCATTGATTATCCTCAGCGAATTGCTAAACAACAAGATGCGGACTCCTCGCGACGTGAAACGATTAGGCGTATTCACCATGATAGGTACGTTACGCCATGCACGCAATCAGAATCCCACGCTCGTGCAAGAAAAACCGCGCTCTTCGTATGCAGAGATGATGCGTTCGATACGAACTCGTATAGAGTTTGTTACAAAGCGTAAAGTTGGCATTGTGGTTACACTCACCTCCACCGAGTCGGGCGACGGAAAGACCTTCCTCAGTACTAACTTGTCATCGCTGTATGCAATGTCGGGCAAGAAAACCCTATTGATAGATGTGGATTTGCGTAAGCCCAATGTGCATACCAAATTAGGTCTGCCAAACGGGCAAGGATTGACGGACTATCTGATTGGAGAATGCGAGTTGGAAGATACGCTGATACGGGATAACCACTTTGGCTTCGATGTGATGCGTGCCGGTACTATTCCACCCAACCCCGGGGAGTTGATACACTCGGACAAGATGGCAGAACTTATTACCAGTCTGCGCCAAGAGTATGCGTTTATTGTAATGGATACATCCCCGATAGGCTTGGTACCGGATGCGTATACTTTGATAGAATTGTCGGATATATGCTTGTTTGTTATCCGTTGCCTAAAGACAAGCCGTCCATTCTGCAAACAAACAGTTATGCAGATGACGGAAATGATTGAGAATCACGACAAAGTGCAGTTGGTACTATCCGATATACCCAATGAGGGACGCTATGCTTACGGGTACGGATACGGCTATGGTTACGGGTACGGATATGGCTATGGTTACGGCTATGGATATGGCTATGGGCATCAGCATCGCCATAGTTACGGAAAGTATGGTGCATATCTTTATGGTAAGATTCACCGCAATAAGAAAGGTCAAGACCACTACTATGCCGACGATGACGAAGCATAAACCATTTACCATTTGACTATTAATTCCGATGGGTTGAGTGCGCCAGTGCACCAGTGCGCCCGATCACCTGAAAATAGGAACTTGAAAGTTAAATAAAAGCGCGTATGTCTCCGATGCGGAAACATACGCGCTTTTATTTGACTATTTGACTATTTACAATTTTATAATTGTCATACGATACAATTAGTCAAATTGTAAATTGTCAAATCAATATGCGTTCATTTGCTGCTTGACGGTGGTGTTGACAAAGTCGGCGAAGGCTTGTATGGTCATCTGCCCCTTGTCCTCGGCACCCTGCCGGCGGACGCTGACAAGACCTTGCTCTGCCTCTTTCTCACCCACCACGAGCATGAACGGGATACGCTTCAACTCGTTGTCGCGAATCTTGCGCCCGAGTTTCTCGTTGCGGTCATCCACCACCACGCGCACATCCTGCGCCTCGAGCAACTCTTTCACTTTCCATGCGTACTCGTTGCTCTTCTCGGAGATAGGCAGCACTACGGCTTGGTCGGGCGTGAGCCACAGCGGGAACTTGCCGGCGGTATGCTCGATGAGCACTGCCACGAAGCGTTCCATAGAGCCGAAGGGCGCACGGTGAATCATCACGGGGCGGTGCTTCTGGTTGTCCTCGCCCACGTACTCCAACTCGAAGCGCTCGGGCAGGTTGTAGTCCACCTGAATAGTACCTAACTGCCAGCGGCGACCGAGGGCGTCCTTGACCATAAAGTCGAGTTTCGGTCCGTAGAAAGCCGCCTCGCCGTACTCTATCTTCGCGGGCAGGTTCTTCTCGCGGCATGCCTCGATGATGGCGTTCTCTGCCTTCTCCCATACCTCGTCGGAGCCTACGTATTTCTCGTGGTTGTTGGGGTCGCGCAGCGATATCTGTGCTTCGAAGTTCTGGAAGTCCAGCGCCTTGAAGATAATCTCGATAATCTCCATCACGCGGATGAACTCGCTCTTCACTTGGTCGGGGCGGCAGAATATATGCGCGTCGTCTTGGGTGAAGGAGCGCACGCGCGTAAGTCCGTGCAACTCACCCGACTGCTCGTAGCGATACACCGTGCCGAATTCTGCGCAGCGGAAGGGCAGGTCTTTGTACGAACGCGGGCTATTCTTGAAGATAGCGCAGTGGTGAGGACAGTTCATCGGCTTCAAGAGATAGACCTCACCTTCCTCGGGGGTGGTGATAGGTTGGAACGAGTCCTTGCCGTAGTGGTCCCAATGCCCTGAGGTCAGATAAAGGTTCTTCGAGCCGATATGCGGCGTGATAACCTGCTGATAGCCATAGCGTTTCTGTATCTTCTTCAAGAAATCCTCCAAGCGTAGGCGAAGCGCCGTGCCCTTCGGCAACCAGATAGGCAACCCTTTGCCCACCATATCGGAGAACATGAAGAGT
>CAMFEN010000022.1 GCA_945949375.1 uncultured Bacteroidales bacterium
CAAGATGAAAATGGTTCGCTGATTGATCAGACAACTGTGGAGTATGGGCAGATTCCGGCACATGCAGATCCTGTCAAACTGAATACAGCGGAATACACCTACACCTTTGCAGGTTGGACTCCGGCAGTAGTCGCAGTAACTGGTAATGCGACTTACAAAGCGACGTTTACTGCTTCAAAGAATAGTTACACTATCACTTGGCAAGATGAAAATGGTTCGCTGATTGATCAGACAACTGTGGAGTATGGGCAGATTCTGGCACATGCAGATCCTGTAAAACAGAATACTGCTGAGTACACTTACACATTCTCAGGATGGACACCGGTTGTAGTCGCAGTAACAGGTAATGCTACTTACAGAGCAACTTTCTCTGCTACCAAGAATAGTTATACCATTACATGGCAAGATGAAAACGGTTCGCTGATAGACCAGACTATCGTTGAGTATGGTCAAATCCCTGCTCATGCTGAACCGACAAAACAAGCAACGGCGGAATACACCTATACATTTGCAGGCTGGACTCCGACTGTAGTGGCGGTTACTGGCAATGCAACCTACAGAGCAACTTTCTCTGCTACCAAGAACAAATATCTCATTACCTTCCGTAATGACGATGGTACAGTTTTGAAGAGTGAAGAAGTGGAGTATGGTATGTTGCCTATCGCTCCTGCTACCCCGACAAAAGAATCAACAGCTCAATACAATTATGAGTTTGCCGGCTGGACGCCAAGTGTAACACTCGTGAGCCAAGCAGTAACTTATACGGCGACATACAATTCTTCTGTAAGGGAATATTTGGTTACATTTTTAAATGATGATAACAGTATCATCAGCATGCAATCCTGCAAGTATGGATCATATCCAACGATTCCATCTACACCAACAAAACAAGCAACGGCTGAATTTAGTTATACCTTCGCAGGCTGGACACCGAATATAGTTGCCGTTTCGGGTGATGTTACATACAAAGCAACATTCAATGCTACCAGAAATAGTTACACTATCACATGGCAAGATGAAAATGGTGCACTGATAGACCAAACTACAGTAGAGTATGGTCAAATCCCAGCTCATGCGGATCCGGTAAAACAGAATACTGCTGAATATACCTACACCTTTGCAGGTTGGACTCCAGCCGTAGTAGCAGTTACTGGTGATGCAACCTACAAAGCAACCTTCACTGCCACGAAGAATAGTTATACTATCACTTGGCAAAATGAAGATGGCTCATTGATTGACCAAACGACTGTTAAGTATGGGGTTGTTCCTACTCATGCTGAACCGACAAAAGAAGCGACAGAAGAGTACACTTACACATTCTCAGGATGGACACCGGCAGTAGTAGCAGTTACTGGCGATGCAACTTACAAAGCTACATTTAGCAGTGTGGTCAATGTATATACCATCTCTGTAAGTGCCGTTAATGGACAAGTCATTGGTGGAGGAGAGTACCAATATGGTGCTACTATTGACTTAACTGCTATCCCGAACGAAGGATATGTATTTGACCAATGGTCTGATGGCGTTAAGGACAATCCTCGCACAATTACCGTCACAGGCGATGCAGAATATACGGCACTGTTCACATCGACAGAAGGATTTGAGAATATCTACACTTCAGAACCCGTACAGAAGGTTATTATAGATCAAAAAGTCTATATCCTCCGCGGGGAGAAGGTATATACCCTCACGGGACAGGAAGTCAAATAACGTGACCAAGGGACTAAGTACAAAGTACAAAGAAACAAATCGGGCGGCTCAATGAGTCTCCCGATTGCTTGTTTTAGCAATAAATATACTTAATATTTTCGACAAAAACACATAAAATGTTAAATATACTTTAGATTTCTTGCGAGATAATTTGCATATATCAACAAAAAGTTGTAACTTTGCAGCGATTTTGAAAAATTGGTACTATGGAAGAACTATTACACAGAGAGTACTACACGCAAGCAATCGCTCAATGGCTCGGCAAACAAATCATCATCGTTCTTACGGGGCAACGCCGTGTGGGAAAGAGTATGTGCCTGCGTTTGCTGGCGCAAGAGAAGCAGACAGATCCTAATGCCAATATCATCTATATTGACAAGGAAGATGCTGCGTTTGATGCAATCACCACGCATGAGGAGTTGAACGCGTACCTCTCTGCGCATGTCGCGCAAGGCAAACACAACTATATCTTCATAGACGAGATACAAGATATTTTAGGGTTCGAGCGTTCGTTGCGGAGTTGGATCAAACAGCCCGAAACGGACGTGGTAATAACCGGAAGCAATGCGAAGATGCTCAGTAGCGAATTGTCCACACTGCTGGCTGCGCGGTATATTGAGATTCCTATTCACGCGCTCAGTTATACCGAGTTCCTCTATTTTCATCAGTTGCAGGACAGCGATGAGGCCTTGGAGAAATACCTCTTATGGGGTGGTCTGCCGTACTTGCGGCTTATCGGTCTGGAACATACGGAGCAGATAAAGAACTATATCCAAAGCGTTTATGACACCGTAGTGTTGAAAGATATTTTGCAACGCGAGCAGATTCGGAATGTCACTTCGTTCATCAATCTCAGCCGTTTTGTGAGTGACACTATTGGTAAGCTGGTTTCTCCAAACTCAATCATGAAATACCTTCGTTCGCAGGGAGAGAATCTTTCTTCGGTTATTATTCAGAATTATCTCAAATACCTTTGCAATGCGTATCTGACCTATCGGGTTCAGCGGTACGACATTCACGGCAAGCAACTGTTAGAGAGCAATGACAAGTACTATTTCGAGGACCTTGGAATACGCAACAAACTTGTCCGTACGCGCCAAACGAATGATATAGAGAAGCGGATTGAGAATGCCGTGTATCTGCATCTTCTGAGGTTGGGTTATACCGTGCATGTCGGGCAGTTACGGAATGCGGAGATTGATTTTGTGGCAGAGAAAGGAGAAGAGACCATATATATACAAGTAGCCTATTTGATAGCCGACGAAGAGACCGAGAAGAGAGAGTTTGGAAATCTGCAAGCTATCAAAAACAACCATCCAAAGATGGTTATTTCAATGAATCCGCTCAATTCTATTTCTGATGTGGAGGGAATAAAACACATTCATTTGCGTCATTTTCTGGGCATGAATCGGTTATAAACCATAATGGTCAGATCTTCATTCTCCGCGGGGAGAAGGTATATAGCATAACGGGACAGGAGGTAAGATAACGTGACCAAGGGACTAAGTACAAAGTACAAAGAAACAAATCGGGCGGCTCAATGTAATGAGTCGCCCTGTTGTTTTATGATTGTAAGCCTTATTTCCCAACAAAAGTAAGCATCCATTAAAGTACAGGTATATCCAAAAAGTTAGGGCTGTAACTCCAATTGGTTACAGCCCTAATGGTATGATTTAGAATGAGATTATTGGTTGGAGGCATCCCAAAGTGCTTCCGCCTGCGAGGATCTTGCGCGCGCCGTGGACCTCATCTGCTCGATGGCGGACGAGATGGGGATTGATACCTCCTGCTATTCCCTTTGGGGCGGTTCCGCCGGCGCACGGATGGCTGCATGGATGGGCGGCTACGGATTGCCATATTTCGGAGGCGTAACGACGCAGAAAGCCGGTACGGTAGTCATGCAATACACGGGCTTGAGCGACTACTCCGCTCACGACGCACCTACCTATGCCAACTGCGGCACCAGCGACGGAATTGCCTCATGGCAGACCATGCAGAACCGGCTTAACGGCATGGCGGCATTGGGTATTCCTACGGAGTTCCATGCGTATCAGGGTTTGCCGCACGGCTTCGGTCTCGGTACAGGCACCTTGGCGGAGGGTTGGATAGACGACGCCGTCCGCTTCTGGGAAGCGCAGATGTCGCAAGACACGACGGCTACGGAGCATGTGCATGCCGCCAGACCCAACGCCATCGCCTATGACCTGCAAGGTCGTCCGGTCAGGGAAGGCTACAGAGGAATTATCATTCAAAACGGCAATAAATATATTTCGCTATAAATGTCCGATTGTTAAGATTTTGTCGGCCACGTCAGGCGTACCTGCCACGTACGTGAAGCGATTAAGGCGCACCGAGAATGTCCGGCGGACATTCGAAGGAGTAAGTGCGCTGCGCGAGTTCGCAGAGCGAACATAGAAATAATCGTTTGAGCCATGCGAAATAAGAACTCCTTAAAGCCGAGACATACGGGAGACGTACGGGACGATAGCACCCCGAAAATCGCCTCTTTTCAACCCTCAAAAGTTTCCGATTATTAAGATTTAGGCGTACGAGCAACTTGCATACTCTATCACAAACAAAAACATAAACCAACGAAGTGTTTGTGTTTTTGAGAGGAGGAAGCACGACAACTATACGAGATACGGATGTATCGAAGTCATTGATCGCCGCTTCCGACGAAGCCGTCAATCAGCCACTCTCAAGCCACTCTCGCGCTACTACTACTCTTAAATATCCATGCCCCTCTATATATAGTCAAAAAAGAGGCGAAATCTATCACCTTCTTTTGCAATTTTTTACCATATTAAAGGCTTTATTTGTAAAAAGTAGTATCGGAATGTTGGATATTATGGTCAAAGTCACTTTCAAAATATATGTGGGACAACAGATGATACTGCCCTTCTTTATTAACTTTGTAAACATATTCCCCCCCACGCATATGCGCCACAATAAATGGTATTTCTAATCTGCATATTTTCGGAATCAAATTCAGAGTCTGAATCAAGCCAGAAAGAGCTGAATCCGTCATCTGCTCTTTTTTGAACAAGTCTCGAATCCGTCATGTCGTATATATCATAGCAAGGGCTACCATGAGGACCTCCTACATATGAACCAATAATCAGTTCCTCTTCTCCGTCAAAATCGGCATCATAGAATTGGTATTCTGCATAGGGCAGCAGTGAATTATCTGAAGTAGTATCAATTGTTGTATTGTAGTGGAAAATGTATGCATATCCATTCTTAAAGCCCCCGAATGACTTATCATACACGATGTTAGTTATATTTATACTCATATAATAAGATGAAAAACATCCACATGTATTATCCCAAGTTGTATAACAATATTCTTTGCCTGTATTAAGGGAGTGAAAGTAGAGATACACACCATTTTCGTGAGCGTCCCAACCATATTCTGGAAAGTAAGACGGATAAAAGATACCATTTACCTCAAAATCATTGATGATCGTATCAAAGCGGAAATAAACACTAGTAATATTAATGCTATCCTTCAATGGATTCTTTTTAGCGAGTTCCTGTACCCACTGTGCCTCTGAATCTACCTTCTCCGGCACGTCGTTTCGTGACTGCTTTGTGCAAGCAGATGCAAGGAGGATGATTGCCAATAAAATAGGTAATAGCTTTTTCATTAATGTAATCATTTTATTTCTCTATTATTTTTACTGAGTTTATAACGGTATCTATGACATCTTTATTGTCATTGTACCACTCAGGAGTCATTCCAAATAGCAAACTCATATATAAGTCGTCATTCTTAATCTCCTTTAGTCCCGGTTTGTATCCTTTTAGGATAGTTCTTGTTTGCTTATAAGGAGCATTTACAAGGACACCATTGATATATCTGCGTTCTTCATTAGATATGTTATATGTTTCTTTTCCATATATTGGTTCTTGGTAAGTACTATATCCATGATCCTTAATTAACTGATATAAAATGTATTTATATTCTTTGCCTGCACAAAATCCCGATGTCTCTATTTTTAATGCATCACAACCTGCAACTTTGCATTTCATGGAAGATTTCTCGATGATACTATCTGTAGGATATAAAAAGTATGTTATTGATTCTTTAGGATGTGATATAATAGAAATTCCTGCATCCATATTATCTGTCATGAATAAAGATTTACATGTATCATCCAATGTGATTCTATTATGTGGTATATTAAAAGAAACTTGATAAAAATCATTAGGTATGGTAAGTGATATTTCAGACTTTGTTTCATCATCATAATAATTGCTATGATCATATATATCCCAATCTTTTTTTCTTACACTTCTATATTTCTTTAAGGTATGACTTGCATGATATGTATTATTCGGAAGCGTATCGAATTTTATTCGAATAGATGAAGCAATACTGTCTGCTATTCCTTTAGTAACGCCAAATCCATCACAGCATAGGAGAATGTTCCTGTTGTCATAATTTGGAAATGGAGAATCCATAATAGGTGATGGTTTAAGTATGAACACACAATTCCCTAATAGATGTCCACTATCCAACAACGAGTATTTTTCATATGTAAACCAGACTAACGAATCCGTATTGACTTTGTATTCTATTCTAAATCCATCTTTCTTATATTGCTGAATCTTATTCTCTATAACAGGAAGAATAGTTTGGCTTACAAGTACAAAATTTATACTATTGCCATAATAATCATAGAAACAATTAGATAAATTATTATCAGATCTTCGGTTGTCTTTGAAATTATCAGGAATAGTTATAAGGTAGCGTACATTAGATTTTGTTTCCCCATATTTGTATCCTCCTATACATTTTGTTTTCGAATCTATGAGTGTCCATACATGAGGTTTATCTTTGTTAATGCGACAATAATCTATAGGAATATAAATAATCATAAATACCGCTGTTATTGCAATTATTATTCCTATTACCTTCAATATCCTGATAGCTTCCTTCTTACTTTCTTCATCCTCTAACCTTTTCTGCCTAATCTTCTCTATTCGTTTATTTTCTAATTCTATCTTCTTTTGAGTTTCCTTCTTATCAATCTCATGTTTTACGATAAATATCATATCTTCAACACTATCTTTGGCATTATATAATTGTTGGCATAAATCATTACACCAATCAAAATCTGAAGAATTAGCAGTGGGTTTGAATATTGCTAATAGATAAGAATAAATAAGTTCTGCTGGATATTGACATTCTAAATCTTTTGTAGTCCTTTCTACCAACTCTAACACATCTAAGGGCTGATCCGCATTAGTATCTTTGGCTTTTTGGTATAGTATAGTAGCACACTTAACACGCTCAGCATCATATGGTTCCATGAAATTATCAGGAGAAGTCTGTTTTAAGATTTCACGCAATAATAGAGGTGTTTCCATATCTATTTTATCATCTGTTCTATTTCCTTTTACTATAGGTTTTCGATACTTGTCTTTTCGATAACCAAGAACAAGAAGAATAATTCCAACAGCAATCCAAAACAAAGGACCAATTGGGCTATGTCCTCCAAGAAGCGTACCAATAAATGCTAACACACCTAGTGGCGTAATAATGTACCCTGCGATTTTCATTGTATAATAATCTGATTTTACAAGTATTTTATTACTATTTTGGGACTAAAAATTTTTATTAAAAATTATTTGCTTATATCAAAAATTTAGTGTATATTTGCGGCACAAAAATCACTATACGAGGATAATCAAGTATCTATCAAAGGTGATCTATTTATTAACAATTAAATTATAAATGTTATGAATCATTACTTAAATGAATTAATGACTAAATTGGCAAATTTCGTAGTGATTTGGCAATTTTTTAGATTATTATTTGGTTACAAATGATTTTGACAATTGAAATACTATTATTATTGATTGATGATGCGATAATAACGTTATTTTTGCAGATGATATTATGTATACTAAATGATTTGAGAGGCTTATCTTGATTATGATATAATGATGATATAGATGATAATTACGAAATATTTTACTTTTCTTTCTCTCTTGTGCGGTCCATTTTATGTTAGGCACCGCTTTTTCTTCTCTACAGTTCTAAAAAAGTGTGGACAATCTGTTTATATTGGTAAATTCGGGCTTCCACTCCCATGGTTTCCAATATACGCAGAATGCCCACACAGATACGTGCGAACATTCGCTATATTTAGGAAAACCATTACAATTTGTGGAAGATTGAATTTATCCTTAATAAAGCAAATGCTTATTTATGTATGTTGTTTGTCTGTTGTTTTATGCCATAGGCGGTTGTTTGTTTCTATGTTTGTTTTTGTGCTTTCTAAATGTGGCGAATTCGCCATAATTTAAATCAGGATTCTTTATTTCAAAATATGTTTGCTCTCTACATTCTCCAGCACGGTCATTTGCTGGATGGCTATTTGGTTGAGTTTCTGGAGACGTTCGCCTTGCGGCATGCTTTCATGTATAAAGACGGCATTCAGGTTCTCCATATTGCTCAGACAGATCAATTGGTTAATCGTTGCGTAGTCGCGGATGTTGCCTTTGTCCTCCGGATGGGCGTCGCGCCATTCCTTAGCGGTCATTCCGAACAATGCCACATTAAGCACATCGGCTTCGTTGGCATAGATAAGCGAACGATGGTAGGTGTCAATCTCTTGCGGCACCAGGTGCTCTTTGATGGCGTCCGTATGGATATGGTAGTTGATTTTTGCCAACTCACGTTTTGCCGACCAACCGAGTGCCTTCTGTTCCTCCTCTTTGAGACGTTGGAACTCCTTGACGACAAGCAAGTTAAACTCCGGTGACAGCCACATACCGAAATGGTATGCTATATCTTTGTGCGCGTATGTTCCTCCATAGCGACCGGATTTGGCGATGATACCTATAGCTCCTGTGCGTTCAATCCACTCTTTGGCAGTCAAGATAAAACGGTTAGTCCCGGAGGCATCTTTAATTGCATCGAATTCGATGCTTTTAAAGTCAGGGTTGTGCAGATTCTCCCATACGCCGAGGTACGAAATGGTATCTTTACGGCGCATCCAGTTCTGAATAACGATATTTGTTCTATCGCTGTTGTCGCCGGCTTTCACCATGTCTGTCAGACAAATATAATCCTCATCGTGCAAACCGAAGATGACCGATATTTCCGAGTCGTCAATATTAATTTTGCGTACTGCCATTATTTTTCAATCATATATTTTTTGCCTTATGCCATAGACTGGATTTTGTTTCTATATTTGTTTTTCTCCTTTCCCGGAGTGCTCGGAAGTACCGTTCAGAGAGGGACGTGTGTTCTATTGTTCCATCAGTTGGCGTTGTTCGCTGAGGGCATGTTACGTCGTTGCTGCGTTATAGACGTAATTTCTGTATAACCACTCGCCGTTGATATTGGCTTGCGATTTGTCTATGCTCTGTATCGGCGAGAAGGAGATAAGATTATTGGAGTAGCGCGTAAGATATTTCAGTGTTTCAACTGACACCAACTCGCGCAACTCTTTGCGGACAATAGAGGATATAGCCTTATACTCCTTAGGCGTATAAAGTAATTTGACAATCCCCAATTTCTTTTGGGAATAGTACACTTTCACCTTGTTTTGCTCTATTGCCAAAACGCCCAAACTTAACCGCTCTTTGATTTCCGGACGGATGTCGGCGTAAATAATGCTATATTGAAGATTATTTTCCATAATTACTGTTATTCGGGCGCATGTACTTACAGATATACTGCTGCGTATCCGAGCACAATACCAAAACAGGCAAGTCGCCGGTCATGTATTGTTTGGATATATCCTGAATACTATTTAAATGCTGTATTTCCATCGTCTTTGCAACTTTCAGCTGCAAAGTTACTGTTTTTTTTTGACATATGCAAGAGAGAAGGCGATTTTGTGCTTTTTTTGTCTCTCGGTCATCTCTCGCTCATCGCTCGGTCAAGAGGAGGGGTAATAAAGGAGGGTAAAGCAACGGAAAAGTGCTTTTCTCCGGAAAGTGCAACTTTTCCCGCGAAAAGTGTAACGGCTGTTTCTCAAAAAAGCAGTAATTTTGCATCGTCAAAGCACGACGTTGACGGAGCCGTGTCAAACGGCAATTCATATCTAACAATTTAAACCCATAAGAAAATGAAAACAAAGTACCTCTTTGGAGCACTGATGGCGGTAATGGCTACATCGTGCACAGCGAAGACCAACGAACCGGCTGCGCCGCAGAGCGGCAAGACAATGCCTGACCAATCTCTTCTATCGGCAATCCGCACCAACTCCGGCAACAGCCCATGTCCTGTCCCTTCCCGGGGCATTTTATGCTCGCTTTTCTATAGTGTCCATTTAGAAACGCAATTTTTCCTCTCCCCCTGTTAGCCCTGTGGAG
>CAMFEN010000023.1 GCA_945949375.1 uncultured Bacteroidales bacterium
AGCAATCGAAGCAACTTTGTCTCTTCTAAAATTATATCGAACTCACGTTATTTACAACACGTTATAAAAACAAACAGAGGAAAAATCTTTCGATTTTCCCTCTATGCGGAAAGTGAGGGATTCGAGGGCACCGAGCGGCTACGCCGCCCACCTCGAAAACCTTAATGCCTGCCGGCGGCATCCTGTGCAAAGCTTCCGTTCTTCCAACTAAACAAAATACAAAGGAAAGAGTGTAAGCACCCTTTCTTTTTGTGAACCATAGTACCTTTATGATAATAAATTCTCAACAGGCACTATCGCCCACAAAAAAATGGAAGTCAATGACCTCCATTCCTTTTTGCATTTTGTTCAGTTTCCCGAACTCGACGCTTTGCGGAAAGTGAGGGATTCGAACCCCCGGAACTTAATAAGGGTCATCCGCTTCACTTTCAATATAGAGAAAATCTC
Source organism: uncultured Bacteroidales bacterium (assembly GCA_945949375.1). Lineage (GTDB taxonomy): Bacteria > Bacteroidota > Bacteroidia > Bacteroidales > Paludibacteraceae > Colicola. The sequence continues at coordinate 448 of CAMFEN010000023.1, forward strand.
GATTAGATTTCCTCGACATTTCTTAGGTATATAAATACCTGAACTTAAACACCACTACTAATACTCTATTGTTAATTTATATAGTAGTTTTTTGTCAAAGACCAAAATTTGTCTGTCACATTTTTGGCACAGTTTTGAGCCAAAAATTTGGGCTTCTCAGCCCCCATCAACAGCCGCCTGACAAGGGTGGCTATTTTTTTTGTCGTCTATTCGTATTCCGAAAACTTTTTCGTTTTACGGAAATTTTTACGTTTTTCAAACTTTCTTTCCGATTTCGTAATAATGCTTCACGAACTTGGAGATTAGTCTATAAAACTGTAATTTTGCACTCGCTTTCAGTTTAGTTTTCTAAACTTTTTCGGAGAACGCCTGCAAAATTACTAAAAAAATATGAGACGTGCAAATTTTGACCCACAAAAAAAACTACTGCTTAAACAATTCATGAATGATATTAAAGCAGGGGATAAAAAGGGCATACAGGATGCTATTCTTCGCGAGTGTCGCATTTCGTTCGCAGCATACAGAAAATGGGTTAGAGGCATATCAATGCCGAAGCCAAAAAACCAAACTATCATTGACCGCGTGGCGGAAAGATTTGGTTATGGCATGGTTTATTCGTAAGGTAGGCGAGCAAATAGTTGGCTCGCTTATTGTAAAACTTTCAAACATTAACCTATTTATGTCAAACTTGACCTATTACAAGTGCTACACGCAGATGATGTCGCGGGATGACGCTCGCAAATTCCGCGAGGAGTGTATGACCCATTTCGGATGGGCATTAACTACTTTTTACGTCCGGCTCAAAGGAAACTGTTTCACAGGTCCTTTTGAGGAAAATGAGTTTATTAGAATCCTGCGTAAGTACCACCCAAATTTTTAATCAAAATGAGAACAGTTCAAGATTTTATCGTGTTTTCCTCTCTGAATGAGGCGGAAGACGCACCGAAAAACGGATGTATCATTGTGTTAGGAACACAGCAACATCTCAATGAGTTTGCTGACCATCTCGAAACGCACACGCTACTCTCGGTTGATTCAGTCCGTAGGTTAGATTCTTTCTATTTCACAGTCGGTACTTTCTATCGTTGCGGTGTTTTGGAAGTTCATCTCAAGGAAGAGATGGAAAGTACCGACTTCCCTATCACTTGCGAGCAGGTCGCTATTGCCGAGACCTTTTCGTATTTTGAACAACTGGCATACAAATCGGAGTAAACACATTTTCAAAAAACTTCCATGATTGCTAACTCTGTAATAGAGCAGATACATTTGCGGGCGGACATCAGCAGTGTTGTCGGGGACTACCTCACCTTACGCAGGAAAGGTAACCGGCTGTCCTGCTGTTGTCCGTTCCATAATGAAAAGTCGCCCTCTTTCTTTGTCAATCCCCACACCAATACCTACCATTGTTACGGCTGTGGGGAGCATGGGGATGCCATTGCTTTTGTGATGAAGAAAGAGGGCTTGACTTTTGCCGAAGCCGTCCGCAAACTTGCGCATAAGTATAACATCTCCATCGAGGAGGAAACAGACGAGCGCAGCAACGAGGAGCGCGAAGCCGCAAAGAAACGAGAAGCCTTGCAAGTCGTCTATCAAGTGGTGCAGAAGTACTTTGTGGAAGCACTCTACAAGGACACGCCCGAAGCCAAGCAAGCCCTCGCATACGCCACGAGCCGCTGGAATAAGGAGTTTTGCATGGAGACAGGTATCGGCTACGCGCCCAACGCTTGGCAGGGGCTGATAGATTTTGCGAAGAAGCAGAGCCTCTCGCTTGACCTGCTCATTGAGGTCGGGCTGGTCAAGATATCGGAGAAAACCGGCAAGCCGTTTGATTTCTTCCGCGAGCGGTTGATGATACCTATCCGCGACAAGTTCGGCGTTATCATCGGCTACACCGCCCGCGACCTGACCGGCAAGGAAGACAGCCCCAAGTACCTCAATTCGCCCACCTCAATACTCTACAAGAAAGAAAAGAGCGTTTTCGGCATAGACATTGCCGCGCGTGCTGCTGTCTTGCAGCATTCTTTCTTCCTTGTCGAGGGCGCACCCGATGTGTTGCGTTTGCAGTCCATCACTGTTACCAACGCCGTTGCCAGCCTTGGCTCGGACTGGACGGATGACCAATTAGCCATCCTCAAACGCTACTCCGACACGCTCATTTTCCTGCCCGACGCAGACCCTCCCAAACGCAACAAACCCTTTGGTACGGGTATAGAAAAAGTGCTCAAGACAGGACGCAGGGCATGGGAGCAGGGCTTCCATGTGTATGTGCGCGAGATACCTCTCGGAAACGAGGGGCAGAAGAACGACCCCGACACCTACTGCAAGTCCAAGACACTGCTCGATGAACTGGAGCAGAAAGATTTTGTCTTGTGGTATGCCAAGAAACGCTTCTCCGCTCCTGCCGGTACTTTTGAGGGAAACGCCATGGAGGATATCGCTGCCTTGGTCGCTTGCGTCGATAAGGACTACGAGTTGGACAAATACATCTCTGCACTCCACGAGGAGATAAGCAAGGGCAAGACCATTTGGCGCAAGGCTATCGAAGCGGCGAAACGGCAGAGAGGCAAGGAAAGCCTCCAACAGGGTAAGAACCAAGTCAGCCTTGATTTGTTTGAGAAGTTCGGCTTTCAGGAGCACAGAAAAACTTACATCTCCATCGGGGAGGGCGGCAAGACCATCCGCTGGTCAAACTTTATTATGCACCCCCTTTTCCACATCCGCGACAACCAATCCGCTTTGCGTCTGTTTGAGATAGAGAACGAAGACGGAGAAAAGACCATCATTGAGTTCAAGCAGGAAGACCTTGTATCGCTCACCAAGTTCAAGCAGAAAGTGGAGAGCCTCGGTAACTTCGTTTGGCTCGTCAAGGACGAGCAACTCACCCGCCTCAAGCAATACCTCTATAAGACCACGGAAACGGCGGAGTTGATAACACAACTCGGCTGGCAACGCAAAGGCTTCTTCGCATTCGGAAACGGTGTCTTCACCGGCACCGAATGGAAACCTGTTGATGATTTTGGTATCGTTCGCATGGGAGAAAAGGGCAATTTCTACCTACCTGCATTCTCCTCCATCTATAAAGAAGATGTCTCACTCTATCAGTTCGAGCGCAACTTCGTGCACTACAACTGGAATACCATCTCTTTGCGCCGGTATTGTGAACAACTGATAGAGGTCTTCGGAGATAATGCCAAGGTCGGTATTGCTTTTCTCTTTGCCGCCCTGTTCCGCGATGTCGTTACCGCCCAAACCAAGTCATTCCCTATCCTCAATCTCTTTGGTCCAAAAGGCTCGGGTAAGTCTGAACTCGGACACTCGCTCATGTCCTTCTTCATCATTGAGAACACACCGCCCAACATCCAAAACTCCACGCTGCCGGCATTGGCAGACACGGTCGCTCAATGCGCCAATGCTCTCGTCCATATCGATGAGTTTAAGAACACCATTGATATAGACAAACGGGAGTTCCTGAAAGGTCTGTGGGACGGCGCAGGGCGTAACCGTATGAACATGGATAAGGACAAGAAACGCGAGGTTACCCGCGTAGATTGTGGCGTTATCCTTTCGGGACAAGAGATGGCGACCGCCGACATCGCGCTTTTCTCACGCTTCATCTTCCTGCGCTATAACAAGTCGGAGTTTACCGCAGAAGCCAAAGAGAAATTCAACCGACTTCGCGACACGCGCAAACTCGGTTGCTCCCACCTCACCATCGAACTCCTCAAACATCGAAAGTTTTTCGAGATACATTTCCGCGAGGTGTATGATAGTGCGTCAAAGGACATGCAGGAGCGTCTCGCCAACACGGTCGTCGAAGATCGCGTCCTGCTGAACTGGCTTATTCCGGTCGCTGCTTTCAAATGCCTTGAGGAGCAGTTAGACCTACCTTTCACATATAGCGACTTATTGAAAGTGGCGTGCGAAGGACTGGTTACGCAAAACTCCGAACTCAAACAGAATAACGAGATAGCGGAGTTTTGGGATATTGTCACCTATCTCCGCCAAGAGGGACAGATAGTGATAGACGCAAACTATCGCATTGACTTTGTGAAACGCATAAAAGTGGATGAATGTAAATCGGCTATTGAGTTCCAAACCTCAAAGCAGGTACTAACCTTGCGTTATAAAGGTATTTTTGAGTTATACATGCTACATGGTCGCAAGGTTGGGCAGACACTGCTGCCCAAAAACTCCCTCGCTTACTATCTTGAACACTCGCCCGCTTACTTGGGCAAGAAGCGGTGTGTGCGGTTCAAGAACATCATTCAGGGACAACAACAGTACGACAGTTCTTCCGGCTTAACACCCCGTGAGGAGTCGATTGTTGACCAAGCCTATTGTTTTGATTATGATATGCTCAAAGAGCAGTTTGATATTAACCTCGAAGTCAGCACCGCAAGTATCTATGCGGATGAAGAAACCGAGGAGCAGGGAAACGAACAGCCTTATGTTACCCAGCAAGAATTACCATACTAACAACGCAGTCAGGCTGCGTTTTTTCTCTCATTTTTGGAGTGCGTGGCTCGTGAGAGTAGCGCACTTTTTTAGTGCAAATTTTTTGTTTTACGCTCTAAAAAATGGCTTCTACAAGTTCTACAAATTCTACACACTGATTTTCAGCAAATTACGATTTCTACGCTTTTCGACTTTTTTCTACAAAATTCTACAAAGACACGAAAGACATATTTTTTTCTACAAATTTCTATAAATTCTACAAGATTTATAATTTGTAGAAAATATAAATAACTAAATATCAATTACTTATGATTTTGTAAAATTTGTAGAACTTGTAGAGGGGGTATATATGTATGTTATACAGAAAAAATTTTTTTTTGGATATGTTTTTGGGCGTTCCCTTTCAGGTCGGGCTATTCAGGGGTTCCGCCCTCACCGTTCTTCCACGTTGCAGGTTCGTCCCTCACTTGCAATGTTACAGAACGGTTCGGTCAGCCTTGCTCCCTTACTATCCCTAACGCAGAGAAACGCCTGCCAGCCCTGTTGCCGGGACACTTGTCCTCGGCATGGTGCTGTCAGACAGAGCGGAATACCTACCGCCTCTCCCACGGCTGCACTCCGTTCCGCTGTGGGGTAGGGCTTCGCAGGTATGGCTTGCGCTGCCTATTGGCTTTGCACCGCGTCCCACGATAATAGGGTTTAACTGCTTCATGGTGCTTATTGATTTTTTGGGCAGTCGTTACTTGCATGGTGCAAAGTTTTTCGTTTTCGAGTATGTTGAGATTGTTTTCTCACTGCAAAGGTAAGACGCGGCTGCTTGGAACCGCTCCGTTACACTCCGCTATGCAAGGTCAAGCCCTGCGGGTTTGGATGGAAAAAATCTTCCTTTTATGGATACGCTTCGCTCCTCAATAAAAGCGTATTTTTTCCACCAAAACCTTGCATTTCGGCAGCCGCTACCTTTTGAAAGCAGTGGAAAACAACTCAACTCGAAAACAACTTTGTACGCAAGTAACAACTTAAAAAATTCAAGCACTATGAGACAGTTATCATTAATCGATTTGTGGGACGCGCTGGAGAGCCAATCAGCGGCTGCGCAAGCAGATTTGTTGGAAAAACAATCTAACATCTCTTCCAACATTACCGCAAGTGATAACGCAAGGGATGAGGTAGCGAGAGCAATCATCGAGGAAGAGAAAATTTGCCGTCTGCTATTGCAGTGGCGGAATATCAAGAGCCAGTACCCTGACGCGGTTTTGCTGTGGTGTTCTCTCAGTGTTCTCTCAGTGTTCTCTCAGTGGAATGCGCGAGAAAAGGGCTTCGTTGTTGCGAGGGTTTTGCGGAGGATAAGCGAGGGAAAAAAGAGTTTGAAACTTTATTGGAGAAATGTAGTAGGAGGATTGCTGTATAAGATGATATTGAGACAAATCAAATAGTTTCGTGCTCCGCGTAGAGAAGTGGCAAATCTTGCGGTTTAATACGGAAACCACTACCATGGTCGTGGGGTTTACCTATATTTTTGCCACTTTGGTAACTACCCATTCGTATGTCGTACATAATAATGCCTTGGTCTAAAAGTTCAAGAAATTTACGAAAAGAGGGTTGCAAATATATGTCTGCTTGTGTATAATGAAATTCTTCTACATCATCTTGAAACCGTCTTTCGGCACTTACATAAAACAAGTTTTTCAATTTTTGTGCAAAGATTTTCTCTAACTCTTCGTATTTATAGCCACACTGATTGTCTAAAAGTTCACCAGTTAGTAAGTCATATACTTCAATGCGGACTTCTTTCGTATTCGAATTGTTATTCAATTTGAAAGCATATTTTCCCATGTGCGTATTCTGGTGATCCGCAAACATGGATGTATGCAATCGCTTTATCATAGGGTTCTCTTCGTTAGGTGAACCAAATGAATTAAGCAGGTATGCATTGGCACGTTTTGGGAAAGTGGGTGCTTTGGTGCAAAGTGTTACATAAGATGATGATTCTTCACGATGTGCTTTTATCTCAAACCCGAATAAATCGGGTTCGTCAATGTTATTCTCATCAACTCCGACATAATCTTCAAAAGTTTTGCCTATACCCGTATTGTTACGTCTGCGACTTTTTACCCAGCCCATTGCTTTCACCTCTTGAAAGCGAGCAATCATTTTTTCTTTGTTATTCATATTGAATGATATTTTGAATTAACTTGTCTAAAAGTAGTTCCGTTGGCAGTTTTTTATCTTCTGGTGTCAGAAAAATGTCCTCCACAGAGATTTGATAGTGGCGACAAAGTGTATAAATCTGCCCCAAAGTATATTTATGGGATGCTTTGGGTGTTTCAATATTTCCCATTTGTCCCGTACTTATCCCTAAGATGGCTGCTAATTGCGCTTGGCTCTCGTTATTTTTTGTACGAATTGCTTTCAGGCGTTCAATAATGGCGAGTTGATAAGGTGTTTTCATACGTTTACACTCATTTTGGTGCAAAGATACTACATAAAAAGTAAAAAATCACTCTCAAATTGAGAGTTTTTCTTGTTGGTATCAATTTTTTTTTGTAATTTTGCAACAAATTTCAAATAATGGCAGATTATATACGATTAGTAGATGACCGATGGAGTTTTCGTGATGCAGACACGAAGCAATACACTCATTGTTACCATACCTATCCCGCGATGATGATTCCGCAGGTTGCTCGTGCCTTGATAGAGGAGTATAAGCCTGAGGGAAAACTGAATCTGATATTTGATCCGTATATGGGTAGTGGAACAACGCTTGTAGAGGCATGTTTAGCCGGTGTAGATTCCGTTGGAACGGATTTGAATCCGCTTGCACGTCTTATGGGAAAAGTGAAAAGTACTCATTATGATGAGCAGAAATTGAAGTATGAGTTGTCTGCTATACAATCCGATTTGATATTTTACAATGACAGTTTTGTAAAAGACAGGAATTTTGAGCGTATATCAAACTATACATTTTGGTACACGGAGGCAAACTTACTGAAACTTTCTTATTTACAACAACTCATAAATGAGCATTGTTCTGAGCAGAGTAAAGATTTCTTTTTGCTCATTTTGTCCGAGGTAGTTCGTGAGGTGTCATTTACGCGTAATGGTGAGTTTAAGCGTTACCGAATGAAAGAAGAAAGTATTGCACGCTTTAATCCTGATGTGTTTGGTCTATTTGAGCGTAAGGCGCAACGTAACATAACAGGTTTACAACAATTTAACCGCGATGCAAATGGGGCAAGTGTATCTGTGTATGATTTCAATTCCACCTATGGAATTCCTGCTGAAATAATACAAGCCGATTCTGTGGATATGGTATTGACTTCTCCTCCATACGGGGATAGTCATACTACGGTTGCTTATGGTCAATTTTCACGATGGGCAAATGAATGGTTTGGTTATAAAGATGCTGCTATATTGGATAGTTTATTGATGGGTGGCAAGCGTACCAAAGATGAGCAATTTGTTACGAATAGTATTCGACGAGAACTGGATGAAATTAGGCGTTTAGATGAAAAACGCTACTGGGAGGTGGTTTCATTTTTGAATGATTACAGCAAATCAATAGCCAATGTAGCAGGCACTGTGCGTAGGGGTGGCGTAGTTTGTTATGTGGTGGGGGATAGACGTGTTAAAAATGTGCAGATTCCACTTGATTTTTTTACAGCAGAAATGTTTATGGCAAATGGCTTTGCCCATCAAGTAACTCTTGTGCGTGAAATACCAAACAAACGAATGCCCTCAAAAACAAGTCCGAGCAATGTAGCAGGCGAACAAGTTGCAACAATGAGCCACGAATTTATTGTGATAATGCGGAAATTGTAATAAATTACGCAAAAAGCGGTGATTGGGCATCGGATTGGTTATATTAACCAACAACGATGCCCTTTTTGTTGTACCTTTGCAGCGGAATTTGAAAGGGGAAATGCTGCCTATGCAGAGATCGTCCCCAAACTACACAGAGATAGAATGACATAATTTGAAACCTAAATGCTTACCTTATGACGATACGAGAAGAACGAAACCAAAACATCATACGCGACTTTAAGGCTCTGCTCGGTACTTGCCGCGTGATGGAGATTTATTATCAGTTGTCCGCAAAATACTATCTTGACGCGGAAACGATACGTGGCATTATTCGACGACGCGAAACGAGAGGATTATGAGGGCGGTGGGAATATGGAACCTGCAAAGGACGAGTAAATAAACCAAACTAAAACCTTAACAACAATGAGTAAAATCAGTTTAGAGAGCCCCTTCCGACATTTCAGGGGCAAGATTTGCAAACATGCACAGATTATCTTCAAAGAGATGTACGGCACGAAATTCACCAGTCAGATTTGCCATCCTCGCACTAAACCTTATACGGAGGAAGAGTTGGCACGACAGAGTAAGTTCAGCAAGGCATCGACCGCCGTTCGCGGGATATTGTCGGATGCAGAACAGCGAGCGACCGCGGAAAGTGCGTTTAAGTCGCAACGCAAATACAAGACTCTGTGGGGCTTTCTGCACGCACAGGAGTACGCAAAACAAGTGTAGCACAACCTGTCCGATAGTGGGCAGTAAATAACCTAAATTATTAACATAAACCTAAACCTTAACTTTATGGCAAAAGTAACCTACCAAGACCCGATTCATCACCTTTCGGGCAAAATCAGCAAGAACTATCGTACCACTTACTGCTACCGCA
>CAMFEN010000024.1 GCA_945949375.1 uncultured Bacteroidales bacterium
GAATCCCTGGCACGGCTGTCATAAGGTCAGCGAAGGGTGTCAGCATTGCTACATGTATTTCCTTGATGGGAAACGTGGCATCGACACCTCAAAGGTCTATCGCACAGAGAATGTTTCAAAAGCGAGAGGAGAGCATGAAGCTCGCTTTAATGCTATCCCGAGCGCAGGAAACATCGCTGAAAAGCAACTTCAATCTCCCTGTACAGAGGCGGCACTACACTGGCCCAAAAGGCCAAAAGAGCTTTAGCTCGCTATGATGTGGACAGGAGACCATCCTAGGCAGAAGCCGCTCCTTCCGCGTCTTATCTCGCAGGCTCGAACGATCTGGAGTTGCAACGGAAGGACGCTCTGCATGCTTCACGGACAGAACGCAGAGGACGCTTACGCTGAGTACATTACCGGCAAGCGGTCGTATATGGATATTACCTTAGAACTGAGAAGATGAATCGTATAGCAGACGAGAAACATACCGTTGAAACGATGATACGTTTGTATTGTCGCAAGCAGCATAAGGGCAGCAGCGGACTTTGTCCGGATTGTCAAGCATTGCTCGATTATGCTATGCTTCGTTTGGATCATTGCCGTTTTGGAGAGGCAAAGCCAACTTGCGACAGCTGTCCGGTGCATTGCTACAAGCCGGATATGCGTGAACAAATTCGACAGGTGATGCGTTATAGTGGACCGAGGATGATACTTTACCATCCCGTGATGGCCATCAAACATGTAGTTCGTAAATTAAGGAGCAAAAAAGATGCGAAAAGAAAGTAGAGAAATGCCCGCAGATTGGGCTTGGTAGGTGCTGAAGAAAGCACCTTATGTTACGGTTAGCATGTGCGATACCGACGGCACACCGTATGCTGTGCCCTTGTCGTTGGCTGCCGTAGGAGAAGTATTTTACTTCCATTGTGCTCTGGAGGGAAAGAAACTGGATATCCTGGCACGCAATCCGCGTGTCTGCCTCACGGCTGTGAGCAAATGCAAACCCACCGTTGGCCCTAAAGACGGAAGTTTTACGTTGGAGTTTAATTCTGCTATCGCTTTCGGTGTGGCTGAATTAGTGGAGTCGGACGAGGAGAAGATCCTTGGACTGCGTGCCATCAGCGAGCGTTTCCTGCCTCATCACATGGATGCTTTTGATGCTGCTATTGCGCGCAGCCTCGATCGAACAGCCGTTGGCAGTATTCGTCTTACTGAACCTCCCACCGGTAAGCGCAAGCAGTATGATAGTCAGGGTGAGGAAATGAAATACGGACGAATGGAATGACGATTGATACAACTTAATGATGTTAACCTACGAAATGAAGGTGCGTCTTCTGGATGGCTAAATTCAAGATTATTACTATAGCAATACGAAGCGAGTCGGTTCCGGAATAGCGACTATGTCATATATCAACACATCGTTGACACTTTTTCGTCGGAAATCGTATTATAACGCAAAAAAATCGTATCAAAGTACGGGAATTCATTTGACCGTTTTTTGACCGATTTTTCTATGTTTTCAGCGTAACTTGCTGATTTTTCAATATTTGGGTGGAATGTGGGGCTCGAACCCACGATGGTTTGGGTAGGTTAGGCGGAAACCTATTCTTCTGATAGTCTGTTGGTTAGTATTTATAAATTATTGATTTTCTTTGTGTTATGGCGCGAAAACGGCACGTTTTTTACGGTAAAAAGTGGCGTGTTTACGCCGGTTCTGTGCCGGAATAGTGCCGGTTCTGTGCTTTGTTTGCTACTTAGTTAGCATATCTAAGAGTTTGGCGATTTGGTCGTCCTTGGTTCTTAGTTGGTCGTCTTTGACCTTTATTTGTTCGTTCTTGGCAGCAATCTCCGTTCGGAGGAGGTCAATCGGTTCTGTAAAAGTATTCATGTTCTGGGTGTTCCCAATGCCACCATTCTGCGTTTGAATGGTGGCATGGTTTGTATGCTTGAACATCTCCCCCTGTCCCCTCAAAAGCCACTCGGCAGATACATCCGGGAACTTGTCTAAAATAAATACAACTGTCGAAATAGTCAATGCAGTATCTTCATTTATTTGCCGAAATAAAGTACGACGCAAATTCTCATCGCCCTCTGATAATACTGGAATTTGTATCTTTTTGGCTCTCAAAATTGATTTAATTCTCTGTTTTACAGTCGATTGCATTAGTTTGTTTTCCATAAATGTACGATTTTTAAGATTTGATGATTATATTAGCACGAAAATAGGTAAATAAATATACTATATTTATGAAAATGACATATTTGGCAGTGAAAAATTTGCACAAATGACATATTTTGCGTACCTTTGCACCGCAAATTTACAGAAAATTCTGCAAATATACAAGTTTTTCAGTAATAAATAAGATAATTTTATGGAGACAAAAGGTGTAAATCAGATGAAAGCGATGGTGGACGGGTTACCCCGGACATTGTATCGCGGGTTTAAGGTGTATGTGTGTGAACAGTTAGCATGGAGCCCGGCACAATGGGAGAACCGTTATTATGGGCGGACACGGGCGACTGCGTCGGAGTTACTCTCGATAGAAGTATTAGCCAAGCGTTATCAACGGATGGCGAAACAGGAAGGGAACAATAACTAATAAACTTATATGGATATGTGTACAGTGAAAAAAGAAGTGGAGGTTACTCTGAGTGTGGAGAACCTTGTGGACGCCATTGAGACGATGGTGGCAGAGAAAGAGTTATGCGGTACAGACAGGAACGCGTTGCTGATGGCGTTGTGCCCGAGCCGAGATGAGATTATCGATTTGCTGCGTTTGGAGCATGAGAACGAGGGTAGGAGCGCGGGCATGGGTCGTGCGTACTGGACGGACGAGCAGGCGAAACGGATAGTGAAGACGGTGTTTGACCCGCGGTGCATGAGCAATAATGCGCAGTTGGCGGGCGTGGTGTCGGAAGTGATATTTAATAATTAGGGGAGGGCAGGTTATGACTTGGCGTATATATGATACGGAGCAGCGCGAAAGATGGCGCGTGATAATGGACTTAGACCACGAGAAATGCGTGGCATTGTCGGATGCGATAGAGGAGGATGAGCGTTTCACCTTCCTGTTCTACCGTGAGCGTCGGGACATCGATGCTTTTGTGATAGCGGTGGGACTGTCGCGTGGGTCGGTGCTGGAAGGCGACAGCAACGCTTTCATTAAGGAGGAACTGGGAGATATATGCGCACGGGTACTTGGGGCGAGCGAGTGAAGATTGGCTCCGATAATTGAACATTAATTATTCACATTAAAATTTGAAGATTATGATAATTTTAAGACGCGAAAAGGATGGTTATTATTATGCTAATTACGAAGGAGTAGGATATGTTTTTGATAACATTGACTCTGCAGAAAGATTTGGCAGTAAGTATCTCGGTTACAAGTGTAAGAGTATTAAAATTCCATTAACAAAATATGCTATTATTTATCTTAGGAACAATAATAAAAAATCTGAATAAACAGGAAAATTATGAAGACGACAAAAGAGAAGGCAGAGGTAATGCTTGCATTCGATAGAGGTGAGCAGATACAATTTTATGATACTATATGCAAACGATGGATAGATGTTATAAACGAACCTAACTGGTGCTGGTCTTTGCAGGATTATCGTATAAAGCCAAAACCAAAGTTTATGCCGTTTAAAACGCCAGAAGAGTTTATAGAAGCACAAGGGAAGCACGGATCGTATATCAAAAGTATTGAAGATGGCATCCTGTTTAATTCGTATGTTAATTATATGGGCTATGTATTGCTAGAAGCTGATATAAACAAAATAGGGTATTCACACATAAACCTTCTGTATAGACGATATGTGTTTACAGATGGCGCGCCGTGTGGAAAGGAGGTTAATGTATGAACGCAACTGATTTGATGATTGGCGATTGGGTGATGACAGGATTTGATATAGCGCAAGTAGCTGCTATAGATGAGCGAGGTATATATGTAGATGACCCAATATACACATGTCTTGTTCACGTCGATTTTAGATTTGTTAAGCCTATCTTACTCACGGGTGAGATACTCGAAAAGAACGAGTTTGAGTTGAAACTTAGAGATGAATTCGAAGATGGTGTATATTTAATAAATCAAGATATGTGTCGATACAAAATATGGATATTAAAAAATTATGATATTACTGTGTACTTCGACAAAAAAGGGGGAAAATTTTCAATAGAAATTGATTGGAATAACATAGAACATTTTATGTATGTTCACGAATTACAGCACGCCTTACGATTGTGTGGAATAAAAAAGGAGATTAAGTTATGATTATTATTGGATATGTTACAAAAAAAAGCCGAGTTACAAGGATTATCTTTTGAATGATATAGAAAAAATAGCGCATTGCGATGCGATATTCATGTGCCGCTTTAGTCTCAAATCGAAAGGGTGTCAAGCAGAGTATGCCTTTGCACAGGCGATAGGGATAGAGATTCTATGGCAACCACTCTAAGCTCTGGCGTTGACGAAATGGGGCGCAGGCTGGAATCTTAATAAACGTACACTTTTTGGGGTGGTGAGATGGTTGGTAGTTCTTAGGTAGTTCCTTGGTAGTTCCTCGGTAAATTATTGTTTAGTGATTTGTATTGAGTGTTGAGAGATAAATCTTAATAATCGGACATTTATACTTATCGTGCATTTTTAGTAATCGTATAAAACAATCTCATAATTAGGTGGTATGATAGACCATGTAGAAAAAGAGCGTCGGCAGGCTTGCTTGCGGCGGTGGTACTTTCGGCAGAAGTCGGCTCGGGACAGGAGTGCGGTGCGGAACCTGCTCACACGCAAGATGGATATAAGCCATTACCGATTCTATCTGATGCTGGAAGGACGGACGTATATCAATGATTTTCGTGTCCGTGCGATAAACGAAGTGATTAACAGGGGGAGTATCAACCGCGCTATGACAGGCGTGGGCGTGATAGATGGGTTGGATATAGATATTTTTGCAAGCGATGAAAGATGATTTGAAACAAGCAGTATTAGACAAGACGCGTGGCGGCTTGGATGTGTTTTTGGATTTATATCCGGGTGCTCGGGATGTGGTGGAAGGTCGTGCCCGCAAGTTCAGGATGCGTTCGGAGGAGCGTACTCCGAGTGCGACCATACGGGAGAAGAACGGGGTGTGGTATGTGCATGATTTTGGGAATGGTGAAGAGCCGAGAGATTTGAACTGCTTCAACGCCTATATGCTTGAGAATCGCCTCACCTATTTCAGCGAGGCGTTGCACCAGTTGGCGGCTCGTTACGGTGCGGAGGTGCGCCTGCGTCCGGAAGTGAACAAGGCGACGGTGGAGTTTGAGGATGCAGAGGGCGAAGATGTGAAGGAGGGCGATTTTGCGTATGAGGCGAAGTTGCACCCGAGCGAGTCGGACTTGAAGGTGTGGGGACCGTTTGTAACGGAGGAGGTGCTGGCGCGGTATAACTACCTGAGTTTGGCTTGGTACAGCGTGGTGTTCCGCCGTAAAGATACGGGTAGGTTGAGCCGGCGTATCGTGCGCAGCAGTGCGGACTTTCCGATATTCCTTCACGAGTGCGGTAGTTTTCAGAAAGTGTATTGTCCGCTGGCGTGCGACGGCAAGCAACCTAAGTTCTTCTACAAAGGAACGAAGCCGGAGAATTACCTGTACGGCTTGGAAGAGTTGAAACGCGGTTATGAGTTGTCGCAGAAGATGCGCGAGGAGGGTGAGGACGGTCGCGTGGAGGGTGTGATGATATGCAGCGGTGAGCGGGATGCGATGAATGTAGCCGGATTGGGCTATTACCCTGTTTGGCTGAACAGCGAGACGGCGGTGCTGCCTGAGCATGTGTTTACGAGTCTTAGGCACATGGCGAAGAAGATTTACAACATCCCCGACATAGACGCTACGGGTGTGGCGCGGGGGAATGCGCTGGCGTTGCAGTACATGGAACTGTACACGGTGGAGTTGCCAAAGTGGCTGCTGCACTACCGCGACTACCGCGGTAAGCCTCGTAAAGACCTGCGGGACTTTTTGGAGTTGCGCCCGAGCAAGAAGGAGTTTGAAGGGCTGGTGGAGACGGCTTTGCAGGCGCAGTTCTGGACGACGACCTATACGGAGAAGAAAGACGGCAGCATACAGGAGAAGGTGGATATACGGGCGTACAACCTACTTTATTTCCTGCGGATAAACGGTTTCTATAAGTTGAAAGACCCTATCACGGGCGAGATAAAGCCTTGTCGGATTCAAGACTATAAGGTGGAGTTAGTGGAGCCGAAGGAGGTGCGGGACTTCGTGCGCATGGAGTTGCTTCGTCGCAGGAAGCGTAACAGCGTGATGGAGGCGTATATAAACAGCAAGAAAGCGACGCAGTCTATCTATGACGACTTGGAGACGGTGGAGGTGAGTTACGATGTGAGTACGCCGAAGAGCCGGACGCTGTTCTTCGATAACTGTGTGCTGAAAGTGTATAAAGACCGCGTGGAGCGCACTGATTCGCGCAGTTACAAGGGTTACTGCTACAAAGACAAGGTGATACCGCATGTCTATCGCGAGTTGCCTCCGGCGTTCCATGTGGGGGAGGATGGCGTGTTTTATATCGACCATACGCAGAGCAAGGTGTTCTGCTATCTGATTAACGGCAGCCGTATGAGTTGGCGTGAGGAGTTGGAGAATAGGGTAACGGGCAATGCTGATGAAGACGCAGCATACGCCTTGGCGAACCGATTTACCATCTATGGCAGCCGTCTGACCGACGAGGAGAGGACGGAGCAGTTGCGGCACCTGATGAACAAGATTTATGCCTACGGCTTTCTGCTGCACCACTTCAAGCGCGAAGATATGGCGAAGTGCGTGTGGGTTATGGAGAGCAAACTGACCAAAGAAGACGAGAGCAGCGGTGGCAGCGGCAAGTCGCTGTTTATGCGTATCTTGAAGCGTCTGAATCTTGCGAATATCGTAACGCTGGACGGCAGGACGCTGGATGTGAGCAGCAATTCGCACTTTCTCGACCGCGTTGATACGCGCACAGATATACTCTCGATAGACGATGCCGGTAAAAACTTTCCGTTTGAATCGTTCTATGGTATTATAACGGGTCAGACAAATGTCAATCCGAAGGGTACAAAGAGTTTTGAGATAGATTACATAGACAGTCCTCAGACGGTCATATCCTCCAATTTCCCGTGGCGTGGGGACGACCGCAGTACAATGCGTAGGCTGTTGCCGGTGGTGTACAGCGACTACTACCACGACAAGAACAGCGACGATGACTATTGCGAGGTGCGCAAGGTGAGCGATGACTTTGGCGGTCGCGTACTGTTCGGCTACGACTACACGGAGGAGGAGTACAACGCGGACTATAACTTTATGATTAACTGCTTGCAGTTCTACCTCAGCCACCAGCGTGAGGACTTCATGCCTCCGATGGAGAAGGTGATGTCGCGTGTGCGCAGGGCAATCATGGGCGATAATTTCAGCGCGTGGGCGGATGTGTATTTCGCGCAGACGGAGGAAGAGGCGAACGAGAACCTTGACCACCTGCTGATTAAACAGTCGGTCTATAAAGATTGGTACGACGAGGTGGGGCACGACCTCAAAATAAAGTCGGTGCAGAGTTTCAAGACAAAGTTGAAGGTATGGTGCCGCGACAAAGGCTATGAGTTCTGCCCGCCGGAGATACCCGATTGTCAGTCGGACGGTCGCATCGTGAAGAAGATACTGCTGGGTGCGAAGCGCACGAGTACGGAACTGATTTACATTCGCACGAGCAAAGACAAGCCGCTCAACTTGGAACTGCCATCGAGTTGGTACAGCTGATTAACAGGTTGCAGGACAAGCCCTCTACGGTTACAAGTAAGGGGCTTTTTCTATGCCCTGTGGCGCATCGCGCCGCTCCGGCTAACCCGTCGCCGTTTTCCCCCGACCCCTTTTACACATTCTATTCCCCAAAAAAGTTGTAACTTGTATCGAATAAGGAAAAAGGTAGTAATAATCTATTGAAAATAAGATACTTATGCCGCGACACAACTTTGACACAACTTTGACACAACTTTCGGTATTTTGGGCTGATTTGTGGTAGGATGTAAATTCTTTATCATTTTTTTGGTAGTCTTTCGGAAAGCATATACCTTTGCGGACGAATTAAAATCTACCATTATGTTTACGCTAATCTATTTTTCGGGGTGCTTTATGATGCTGATATATTGCATCGCCTACCTGTTCTATCGCCGAGAGTTTTGGCTGTCTGACCTGTTTGTGATACCTATTGTGTGCCTGTTCTCATGGGTGGGTGTGTTGCTGGTGTTGTTGGTAGCCTTAGATAACGGCATTCACCACTTGATGGATAAGCGAAAGAAGAATAAGAAATACCGGCTATAACCTGAAAGAGCGGTGCGGGCAGTCCGATAGAGCATTGTCGCGCTGTGAAAGATTTGTGAAATATCCGACCGCCTGCACCTCTTTCAGTCTTTCACACTGTGAAAGAATTGCCTTTCAATCTTTCAAAACTTGAAAGAATAGTGAAAGAGCCGCCTTTCAGCCTTTCACAGCGTGAAAACCTATTGAAAAATAATAACTTACATTGAAATATACTATTATGGCACGAAAATCCGTAAATTTTAACATTTCTGAGGAGACTTACAGCCACCTCCGTACTTTCTTCCCCGAGGGACAAGCCCTTGGGACGGACGATAACATGCTCCAACTGTTGGATGCACTGGCGTTCTATCAAGCACACAAAGATGACAAGCCCGCGTCTATCAGCGACGAGGACTTGCAGGCGTTGCGTGAAAGATTGCAGAAAGCCGAGCAAGACTTCGAGCATGCGAACGCACAGGTGATAGACCTTGACCGCCGCCTGCAAGCGTCTATGCAGAAGCAAGAGCAAGATGCCACCGCGGCAAACACACTGCAAGAGCAGAACCTGCAACTCGCGCGTACTGTCTCCGAGCACGAGCAGACCATCAAAGCCCTGCAATCGATACAACCCACATGGGAGCATGTACGCAGTATGCTTCAGCCGTTCCCCGTTGCATTGCTGGAAGAGACCGCCGCGCGCCTCACGGAACGCTACAAGCGCGACATCACACCGCTTCAGATACTGGTGGATATGTTCCTGCGCTATACGATTGACCGCAACGCCGAGTGGTTCTATCCATTTGTGTTGCGCGACAAGGATATAGTGGCTATTGCTCACCAACTCAACGAGAATGTGGTATCTATCCAACAAATCCGTAAATCCCTGTAACGATGAATCTTGATTTTATTGCCGGTATGGTGAAGCCATACATCCCGACTATTATTGAGAGATACCTCCCGCAAGTCAGTGCGTCCATCGCAGAGCAACTGAGGCAAGAGGATGCCAAACTGGCAGCAGACGAATCGGAGACGGTCTATATGTTGTCGCGAGAAGGCGACAAGGTGATGCTACGCACCGTGCGCCTCAATGCTCAGGCGAAGGTAGTGCGCAGCACACCGCCTGTTCAGATAGAAGTCTTCCTTGAAGAACTGATTACAAAAGCCCTGAATACCACCCACTAAACCACGATTACAATG
>CAMFEN010000025.1 GCA_945949375.1 uncultured Bacteroidales bacterium
CTTTCGCGCGTGTGAGTATCTTTATTAGATGTTGCTCGGCTGCCACGGAGGTCTTGTGCAGATAGACCTGCCAATACATTAGCCGCCGTGCTACGAGGAACTTCTCCACCGAGTAGATACCTTTCTGCTCAATCACCAATCGGTCGTCCACCACGTTCAGCATTTTCAGCAGTCGCTCGCTCGCCACGCGCCCTTCCTGCACGCCCGTAAAGAATGAGTCTCGACAGAGATAATCCATCCGATCCACGTCCAATTGACTGGAAATCAACTGATGAAGGAAATGCCGCGGGTACTCGTCCTTGAAGATGGCTATCGCCTCTGCCAGCGGTCCCGTCCGCTCGAAAGAACCCGCCACATCCATCGCTAACTGCTGTTCGCGAGCACCTAACTCATGGTTGATGCGCTCCATCATCATGAGCGAAATCTCCTCATGGGTGATGCCCTCCACGAGAGTGTGTTCCAGTACATGTGAGAAGGGACCGTGCCCCACGTCGTGCAGCAGAATGGCTATCAGCGCGCCTGTGGCTTCCTGCTCGCTGATGTCCACACCCTTACCGCGCAGCGAACTAATCGCCTCGCTCATCAAGTGCATTGCTCCCAGCGAGTGGGAGAAGCGGCTGTGCATAGCACCCGGGTAAACTAAATAGGAGAGACCCAACTGACGAATACGTATCAATCGTTGCACCAGCGGATGTTGCAATACATCGTACAGCAAATCATTCGGAATGCTCAAAAAGCCGAAGACGGGGTCGTTGATAATCTTATGTTTATTCGCCATTATACAATTCAAATGGTCAAATTGTAAATTATAAAATCTTTAAGGCTATGGTGGTCAATTTACCACTTTGTCAAGCGACAAGGCTCGCACTCATGCCAACGATAGGAGAAACTGATGCCCAGGGCGAAATAGCCGTCTCCCCATTGGAAGCGTGAAGATTTCTGCATGGGGTAGCCGTCCAGATTGCAATGTGGCACATCAAGCAAGGCTTGGTGAACAGAGGCAGAGATACAGATACAGAACCCGCGGGCGATGTCAAAATTATAACCAATTTCGATAGGCAACATAGGCACCAAGTTCACCATCCTATCAGGCTCATATCCAAGCCGAGAAAAATCGTAATCAATTACGTTGAGGCTAAGTCCTAAGCCTAAATACGTGTAGAAACCTGCTTTCGGGAACGGATACCACTCTACGCCGGCAGAGAGTTCTCCAAAAGTATTCGAAAAAGAACCTTTTCCGACAGGAACTTTTACACCTTCGTTATTCACTGTTGTACGCGAGCTATCGTTGCCATGCAAATAACCACCGAGGATAGAAGCACGAACGTAGGTTGTTCGCCCGATTTGATGAAGATAATCGAACTTGATACTTCCGCCGAGACTGAGGTTTTGTGGTTGCCAGCCTTCTTTGAACGCGATTCCCAGCATATCGACATCTCCATAGTAGTAGAGCGCATTAAAAGTAAGACCGATGCCTCGTTTGGTAGTAGGGATTCTTCTTATGTACAATCCTGTTTTGGTACTCGGTGTCTTCCGTTGTACAACAATAGCCGTCTCCTCTTTCCGTGAGGAAGAGGCGTTCTCTGCCGATATATTACCACAAAAAAGCAGGAACAGAAGTAGGATAAAGGGTGTTTTTTTCATTATGGATTAAGGGTTTAGTGTCAAAACCGCGGCAAAGTTACAAAAAAAAATAGAAATACGCAAATTTTTTTTGTCTTTTTGCGTATTTCTACCGTTATTCGTTAATTAAGAATTCTGAATTAAGAATTTAGAGCACATTGAAAGTGAGTGCCAGAGCATGGATTCCCTTAATTCATAATACCTATTAGTATCAGTAGCGTTTCTTCCTTTTTACATGGAATGCCTTGTTACGTGCTTTGCTAACCTTGCGCTTGTATGTTGCTGCGCGTTTGTTGTAGGGGTTTACGCGTGCAGATTTGGCAAAACTATTTCTTCCTTTTCCAGTGGTATAGTTAGCCATTCTGCCGGTTTCATCCCCACCGGCGTTGAAGGTATAGGCAACCCCGAACATAAAATATCCGTCTGTGAATTGCCCGAAAGCACTTTTGCCGGTATCATCGAGACTTGCGCCGCTGTTAGGTGTATAGTCAAAATCTGCGGAGTTGACATCGCCTCGACCCCATCCGTCCATATTATATCCTCTGCTTTGTTTCTTGCTATTGACGTTGATAAGCCCGTTGTGCACAGAGGCTTTGACAGAGAGCGTATGTCCTTTGGTGAGCCGGAAGCTATATCCTATCTCTCCGATGCCGACGGGGGTGAGGCAAGTACGCCATCCGGGGTCATTGTGTTTCCCCGGGTTGCGGAGCGTATTGCTGAAATCGCACCACACACTCCCCATATAGAGTCCTAATCCGGCGTAGAGGAAGAGTCCCCCCTCTCGATGCGGAATAGGGTACCACTCCACTCCGAAGTCGAGTTCCCCATAGAAACTTTGAAAAGAACCGATGCTGAAAAGGTCATTCTCGGCACTACCCGCACGGGGTTGTTTGCCTTTGTCTGTCCAATATGCCCACGATTGGTTGGTGGCATCTGAATGCAAGTAACCGCCATTGAGGGTAGTACGCAGCCCTAAGCAGGGTATTGCTTGGTAGATATAAGCCACTTCTAATCCTCCTCCGAGATTGACGGCGCGGGGCTCAATAGCTAATGGGTGATTTCGCACAGGGCAGATATCACCATAGTAATAATTTCCAAAAGCACCTACGGAAACTCGATGAACAGTAGTGGAACTATACGAAGGATTATAAGACACTTGGGCAGATGCAAAAGCACTCACTATGAGTGCTTCAACAATCAACCATGTTTTTGTGCCAAATTTAGCCATCCCTACCTATTTCATGGACGGGGGTAGTGTCCATTGTTATTGTACCGCGAGTGGGACTTGAACCCACACAGCCATTTCTGGCCAAAGGATTTTAAGTCCTTCGTGTCTACCGATTCCACCATCGCGGCGCGGATTCTCAAAAATCGGCTGCAAAGTTACGACATTATTTTGAATTATGCAAATTTTTTACAAAAAACTTTCATATTTTCTCATTTTACGGTCTTACCGTAATATGAAAGCACGCCTGTCGCCATTCGTACTTCACGTAAATACGCCCTGCGCGTTGGTGGTTGAGGAGCACTTGCCCGAGCACCAATTTCAGGTTATCCTCGTGCATATAATCGTTGGTGCGCGTAACCTTGTCGTAGCGATAGTAGGCGATGTCGAAAGTCGTGCCGTAGCAGTGGCAGGATTGGTGGGTGGCGTTGATATTCCCGCTTCGTTGCAGCAGTCGCACATCCTCCTGCGTCCGCAGTATGCTCGTTATGTAGAATCGGTAGTGCGGCAACCCGTTGCGAGCGAGGATGTCCGCCCACTCTTCGCCTATCGCCTCTAACTCCGCCGCCGCTTTGGGAACAAGGTAAGGAATAGAGTGGGTCAGCGAGTCGACGATATAGTTTTCGGTATTCTTCACCATCACCAGCTGCCGTTTCATGCGCGCGGCTTCTTTGCGGTCGGCGGGCATGCACGATAAACCGTGTGCCTGCGCGGCAGCCAGTTGCTTGCGCTGGCTGTCGTTGAACTTCTCCTTGTAACTGAACGTCCGCCCGGGGTACGACACGAGATGAGTCTCCGCCGGAGACTCATCTCGTCCGTTATCCGAAGAGCAGGCTGCTAACCCTGCTAAACACCAAACAACCGCAGATACAATTAAGATTTTATAATTCACAATGCCCTCATAATTCATAATTCACAATGCCCACAAATTATCCAAAATATTTTTTGAGAAATTAACGGTAAATTAATGGAAATTAATGTTAAAAACTCAGAGCATGGGCACTCATAATTCATAATTACCTACAGCGTCCATTCAAAGCCGTCTTTGGTATCTTTGATGTTGAACCCGAGTGCGGTCAGTTCGTTGCGAATTTTATCGCTCGTGCCCCAGTCTTTGTTGCGCTTGGCTTCCAGTCGCATATTCAGCAGCATATCCACTGCGCCGTGGAGTGCTTGCGTCTGCGCCTCGTCGCCGCCCGCGCTCGCGCCCTCCAGCTGCAAGCCGAGGATGTCTATCGCGTAGGTCTGCCATACTTTGCGCAACTGCTCCAGCTCCTCCGCCGCGATGGTCTCCTTGCCGTCGAAGACGGAGTTGATACGCTTCGCGGAGTCGAACAGCAGCGAGATCACTATTGGCGAGTTGAGGTCATCATCCATCGCCTCTGCGCATTTCTCCGCGAGCACGGATGCCGCATCGGTGGTCGTAGCCCCTGCCGTTGCTTGCAGTTTCTGCAAGCGTTGGTAAGCCTCTTGCAGGCGGGCGAAACCTTTCTCCGCCGCCTCTAAGGCTGCCGACGAGAAGTCCACCGTCGAGCGATAGTGCGCCATCAGGATAAAGAAACGTATCGTCATCGGCGAGAATGGCTTCGTGAGCAGCGAGTGCTCGCCGCGGAAGAACTGCTCCAGCGTGATGAAGTTGTTGTAGCTCTTGCCCATCTTCTTGCCGGCGATGGTAATCATGTTGTTGTGCATCCAGTAGTGCACGGTGTCGTGCCCCAGCGCGGCGCACGACTGTGCTATCTCTGCCTCGTGGTGGGGGAACATCAGGTCCATGCCCCCGCCGTGGATGTCGAACTCCTCGCCGAGGTATTTCGTTCCCATCGCCGAGCACTCCATGTGCCAGCCGGGGAAACCTTCCGACCACGGGCTGGGCCAGTGCATGATATGCTCCGGCGACGCTTTCTTCCATAGCGCGAAGTCGTAGCTATGCTTCTTCTCCGCCTGACCGTCCAGCTCGCGCGTCTCGGTCTTGATATCCTCAAGGTTGCGCCCCGATAGTTTGCCGTAAGGGAAGTCTTTGGCGTATTTCTCCACATCCATATACACACTCCCGTTCGACACATAGGCGTAGCCGTGGTCGAGTATCTTCTGCACGAACGCCATCTGCTCGATGATATGCCCGCTCGCGTGCGGCTCTATCGACGGCGGCAGCACGTTGAGCAGCTCCATGTCGCGGTGGTAGCGGTTGGTGTAGTACTGCACCACCTCCATCGGCTCCAACTGCTCCAAGCGTGCTTTCTTGGCTATCTTGTCTTCCCCCTCATCGGCATCGTGCTCCAAGTGCCCCACGTCGGTGATGTTGCGCACATAGCGCACCTTGTAGCCGAGGTGTTGCAGGTAGCGATACAGCAGGTCGAAAGTGATGGCAGGGCGAGCATGCCCCAAGTGTGCATCGCCATAGACCGTCGGACCGCACACATACATCCCCACATGCCCCTCATGCAAAGGACGAAAATACTCTTTCTGACGAGTTAATGTGTTATAAATCTGTAGCATAGTTTTTTTTAATTAAGAATTATGAATTAAGAATTAAGAGGGCGTTGCCTGCCCGGGTGCGCAGGCGTCCCCGCCTGCTTCAATTAAGAATTAAGAGTGCTCATGCTCTGAAACTCAGTTTCAATGCTCTCTTAATTCATAATTCTTAATTCTTAATTATTTACAACAAGTTATTCTTCTCTATATCGAGGAAGTACTTATATGTCCCTACTTTCAGTTCGTCGCAAGCCGCCTCGTCGCACACGATAATCCCGTGCTGGTGCATCTGCAGCGCCGAAATCGTCCACATGTGCGAGATCGGCTCTTCTATGGCGTGCTGCAGCGCGCGCGCTTTGTTGTGCCCGTTCACCATAATCAGTACCTCTTTCGCGTCCATAATCGTGCCTACACCCACGGTCAGCGCGGTCTTAGGCACTTTGTTCACATCGTTGTCGAAGAAGCGCGAGTTGGCGATAATAGTGTCCGTGGTCAACTCTTTCTTGCGGGTGCGAGAGGTCAGCGAAGAGCCCGGCTCGTTGAACGCGATATGCCCGTCGGGACCGATGCCGCCGAGGAACAACTGTATGCCGCCGTAGTTCTTTATCTTCGCCTCATAGCGCGCGCACTCTGCCGCCAAATCGAGCGCATTCCCGTTCAGGATATTCACATTCTCAGGGCGAATATCAATATGGCTGAAGAAGTTCTTCCACATAAACGAATGGTAACTCTCGGGGTGCTCCTCGGGAATACCTACGTACTCATCCATATTGAAGGTAACCACATTGCGGAACGACACTTTCCCTGCCTCGTACAACTTAATCAGGTGCTTGTACATCCCCAGCGGCGAAGAGCCCGTCGGCAGTCCTAACACAAACGGAGTCCCCTCTTTCGGAGCAAACTCATTGATACGCGCTGCCACATAGTTCGCAGCCCATTGGCTCATCAGATCATAATTCGGTTCGATAATCAGTCTCATAATAATAATGTGCTTTTATGGTTAGTCTTATGCAAACATCCTGCGTTTGCGGGCTGCAAAATTACTGCTTTTTTTTAATATATGCAAGTTTTCATTTGTTTTTCCAAAAAAATCCCGCTCTCCCACCATACCCATATCACTATACTCTCCCGCCTACGAAAAAAGTATCCATGCTGTTAATTACGGCAAAAAGACGGCAAAAGGACGGCAAAAGGACGGTAAGAAAACGAACCATAAACGAATAACGCCCCTTTCCTCAAGAAGCCCAAGACCCAAAGGAGCACCCTTCTCCTTCCCACATCAAAAGTAAAATAAGTCCGAAGCGCAACCGCCGTCCGGCGTGCGCAGGCGTCCCCGCCTGCTAATTAAGAATCAAAGGACTCCATCTATGATACCTATAAAAACTATCACAACTATAGCCTCTACAATATATATATCCCCAATACCAACTACCCCCGCCTCCCCAAAAATACAATAGTACACATATACCACTTTTTTTTGTTAAAAAATGACATTTTGTTTGCTTATATAAAAAATAAGTACTATCTTTGCACCAAAATCCGATAGACTCTGCTATCGCCATAGTGTGTAGATTTAACGACCGTTTAGATTTACACACTTTTTTTATGCCTTTCCCCTTTATTTTCGCCCCTCTAAGTGTGTATATTTAGAGGGTCGTTTATTGTTTCCTACTAACCTAATAAATAAAACAAAACGAGAATCATATACATTATGATATCATGGCTTGAAATAGGGATGTTTGTTGTTAGTGTCGCAGGGGTAGCAGTGGCTTGTTTTCATTTCAGCAAACAACAAAAATTAGATTTCTTTGCACGCTATACAGAACGCTATCAACATATCATAGAGCAACTGCCGGAATATGTCTATGCCGACGGTGAAAAATTGACAGAAGAAGATTACCAAAAGATTTTGCCAATCGTCCGTGCTTATTTTGATTTATGTAGCGAGGAGTTCTTTTTGCATAGCCAACGCTATCTAAACAAGAATGTTTGGGAAGAATGGAAAGCAGGGATGGTGTCTATGTTTCAAAAACCCGTATTCAGACAATGTTGGGAAAGAATAAACCCAAAGAGCACCTGCTATAGCGAATTTGTGCTCTTCGTCCAAAAGGATATTTATAGTCTATAGAAAGCAAATACATACAATACAATCAACAAACTAAAATTTTACAATTATGAAAAAAATTACATCTTTATTGTTCGCCATGCTATTGGCATGCGCAACATTTGCCACAGAGGCAGTGTGTTACACCTTAACACCAGCAACTGGTAAAAACAATTCTTATGCCCAAAATTGTGATATTGCCATTAGTGGTATCACATGGAATCTAACAGGTAACTCTACAAAAATTCCTTGGCGCATTGGGGGAAAAAGTCTCAAAAACGTTGACCGCACCCTATTCAGCAAAACAACTCTCGATTACGATGTTACTAAAATTGTTGTTACTCATGGTGCTGCTGCTGATATAACTGTAAATTCGTTCACATTATTAGTTGCCGGGAACGCAGATTTCTTGGACGCTGTTAGTTATGATGGAACATTTGCTGCAAATTCTACCTCTACATTTACCCGCCCGGATGGTGCTGATTGGAGCAATAAGTACTACAAATTTGTGTACAATGTTACTGTTTCCGGTAATGATAATAAATTTATTGAGTTCACCAAAGCCGAGTTCTATTATAATATTACTGAGGACATTCCGGCAACGGCGATAAAGGTTTCACCGACCTCGCTTGACTTGGTTATCGGCGAAAAAAGCACCTTGACAGCCACACTAACTCCAGCAAACGCTACCGATGTCGTAGAATGGACAACCTCTGCGGAAGGTGTAGCAACGGTAGAGAATGGCGTAGTTACCGCTGTGGGTGAAGGTGCTGCTATCATCACCGCAACCGTAGGCGAATTTTCTGCTACTTGTGAGGTAACAGTGGAAGCACCTCTCTCGTATGCTGTTGCAACCGACGCTGCAGAATTGGCAGTAGGTGATGTTATCGTATTAGGATGCAAAGCAAAGAATGCTGTTGCCGGCGCAATGGGACAAAATGCCTATTTTGCTAAATTAGATGCAGTTATTGATGAAGATGGCAACCTGAAATGTGGCGATGCTATCGAAATCACCTTAGGCGGTTACCCGGGTGCATGGATGCTTCAAACAGAGGAAGGCATTGTGGGCTGTACTGCCGTAAAGAATCTGAATACAACATCAAGTAAACGTGATAGTATATGGACTATTGCAATTAATTCAAAAGGTAATACTGCCACAATTACGAACCACACTACTAATTATGGTACAATGAAATTCAATTCCTCTGCTCCTCGTTTCACCACCTACGAAAGTGGGCAAACGGCTATTGAGATATATGTAAAGCCGACCACTACACCAATGTATGTAGTAACCGTAGAAACAAATAATGCGGAATATGGTAGCGTACTTGGCGGTGGTAACTATCGCGAAGGTACTACGGCTGTTTTGACTGCCGTACCCGCAGAAGGCTACAAGTTCACCGGTTGGAGCAACAATGCAGAATTGTCCAGCGCAACACAAACATTCACAGTAACAGAAAGCGTTACCATCACCGCTAACTTTGCAAAGGGTGAGACCGCTATCACCAACACTACACTCAATGCAGAAACTATCAAGACCATCGAAAACGGACAACTCATCATCATCCTCGATGGCAAGAAGTACAACGCAATGGGTGTACGCCTCTAATTGCGCATAAACTTTAACCATACGCTTGAGACTGTCTCATGCGTATGGTTCGCCATATAACACCCCTTTGCGGCGATGGTCAGTTTATGTATCATAAGTTGTAAGTCGTCAATCAGGAAGTGTTTCCAGCTGTATCGGTCGCGTGAGCGAGTGTGCGGTTGTAGTTTCTCAAAATTCAAAGTAAATTTTACTTTTGAAATTAGATTGTTTGTAAATTATTGGGAGAGCCCGTCGTGAGACGCGCTCTCTTATTCTAATGAATATCGAACGAATTTAAGCGAATGCTTTTTCATTACTCAAAACGAATGTGTTTTTTGCTAACAAATGAATGAAAAATTACACGTTAATTACAAAGTTAAAAGAATCATCCAAAGTGTGCATTTATGCAATTTTTGTATAGTGTCCATTTAGAAACGCAATTTTTCCTCTCCCCCTGTTAGCCCTGTGGAG
>CAMFEN010000026.1 GCA_945949375.1 uncultured Bacteroidales bacterium
TGACAATTTGACAATTTACGATTTGACAATTAACATGGAATTAGCGTGTGAGACTCATTAACATGTAATTGCCGTTAATTGCTCATTAATTTTTTTTTCGTTGTGGGGGTGTTGGCGGTTTGTTCCAAACCGTCCGCGGGCGAGACGCCCGCGTCCCCAGTGATTTCTTGGTGCGGCCTGGAGACCGCACCTCCTTTAGCAGGCGGGGACGCCTGCGTACCCGGACAATATGCGCATAGCCTTTCGGACTTATCCCTTTTTGAGCCGTTGAAACTGAGGGTAAGGCGATAGACGCTCCGCGGGCTCATTATCCTATCTGTCCGAAAGACGGTGCAAAGGTACGGAAATTTTAGATAGGTTGTTGGTTATGTAGAACACCAAAGAGAAATACATAGAGAAAATTCCTCTTGTTAATCGGAGGTCCGGACAAAGAAAAAGTGCGGCACTTATGAATGTCGCACTTAGTGGTCATAAAGATTTCAATACATTATGGTGTCATCACATTATCCCGAACAAAATAGTATTCATCTTTGTAGATGCAATCTTTTGTAACCTCTAAATCATCTTCGGGTGTAATAGTGGACATATAAGCATTAAATAATTGCATTATAACTCCTCTCCATTAGCACGATTACGGTTATTGTCGTAATACAGCAAGATTCCATATCTTCCGTACCTTTCATTTATCATAAACCATACAGAATTATCTATATAAAGGCTTAAAAAGAATTTTATAGATGCATCAAGGATTTGTTCGTCTGTCATATCAAGCAAATAATCATCCCCATAGTTTTCCTTATTAAATTCCTCCATTTTTTTTGATAAGGTTACCGAATCCAATGTGTTGTTGGTTTGTATAAAAGCGGCTTCATAACGCTTGTTATTAACAGTCATTTCGTAGGAGATATCCTCCGACTCTGACAATTCGCCGTCTTCCGTGGACATACTAAAGTACTTTTGATTATTATTTTCGAATTGTCGCAATAGTGTGTTAAATCTGATTTTTATATCTCCTTCCGAAGAATATACAGCGTCTTCAACCAAAATACGATAAACTTTGTTGTTATTGGTTACAACATAAATAAACACATCGCGTCCATTAAATTCTCCTTCCAATCTGTCATAATTGCTATTATACAGATACCCTTTTTCTTTAATCTTTTGAATCATCTGCTGTTTGTTTCCGTCAACAGGGATTCCTAAAAACTTAGTTACTTCAATTTGAGCCGACGCGAATACGGCTACAAATAGCAATGGAAAAATAATTAATTTTTTCATAATAATAGAGATTTTATTGTGTTTGAAAAGTGCTTGTTTTTACCCAAATTGCAAATCTGAACTAATTTTCTACGATAAAGAACTGAGTAAAATGGTTTATCAATATGGTTCTCGTTAGTCACTTGTTTGGAGAGAAAAGTTTTATCTAACAGTACCTCAAAATGTTAAATTTATTCTTCATATAGTGTATATACAAAAAGCGCGGACTTCTTGTTTGATTGTCAGGCTACCACACCCCCTAATACACAAGTCATCCACGCCAAACGGCGCTTCACGACTTATTCTTATTAGGATTAGTATTGTGGTAGTTGACAATCCAGAATAAATAGCGAATTGCTTATTTGAATATGTATTGCATCGGCTTTACAATGCGGCTAAAGTCATAGGCGATTAGTTTTGGTTGTTGTTGATGTTATGCCATGGGCGGCGATTGATTATTCTTTATTAGAAAGATGCTTTTTTGTTTTGGGCATGAGTTTTTCTAACTCATAGCGAGTTATGGCAATGGGTTGCTCGGATTTTTCGACCGTCCATTGCGCCACAAGGTCATTCTTTTCCTTGCAGAAAAGAAGTCCAATAGTTTCTCCATCATTTTCTGTGCGATAGAGATGGTCAACCGCTGTACAATAAAGATTGAGTTTGCTGACAAACTCCGGCTCAAATTTACCCGTCTTCAGTTCTACCACGATATATCTGCGCAAACGCAGATGATAGAAAAGCAAATCGCAAAAGAACTCATCCCCATTGATTTCTAAGCGGACTTGTCTGCCCACATAAGCAAAACCATCCCCCAACTCTATAAGGAAACGAGAGATATTCTTCTCCAGACCCAGTTGCAGTTCTTTTTCTTTGAAATCTTGTCTTAGTTGTAGAAAGTCAAGATGATACGGGTTCTTCACTATCTCATTGGCGTAATCGCTATCCGTTTTCGGCATAGTGGCAGGGAAATTATTGATAGATTTTCCTTCCGCCTCATACAACTCTGCCGACATCATATTGAGCAACATATTTCTACTCCAGCCATATTCTATCGTTTTGAGGACATAGAATAGCGCCTTTTCCGACGTAAAACCTTTGTCGAGAATATAGCGAATATGCCCCCAAGGCACCAATGAGATATAGTCCAGAGGGGTTGCAAAAGTCTGTATGACAGGTAGTTCTGCTGCTGGTGTATCTGTTTGCGCCACAGGTTGTGGCGTAAAGGAAGAAGTGGTTTGCTGTAATTGCGCCACAGGTTGTGGCGTAATAGAGGTTGCAGGCGAAAAAGTACGATACATCTGATGGATGTATTGCAGGTTGCGAACGGAAAAGCCTTTTCGGTCGGGATAGACTTTCAATAAGTCGCGACTAAACTGCTGGTAAAATTTGCTACCCCATTTGACTTCCGCCTTAGCGTTGGCAATGTCCTCTCCTATTGACCAGTAGAAATGTATCAGTTCCTGATTGATGCCTACGGCTGTTCGGTACTGCATCAATTGGGCACGGCTGATGACTTGCTGCAACAAGTGCTGATATTGCTCGTCTTGTACTATGTTTTGGAGTTCATTTTTCATTTTCGGCTACAAAGGTAGTAATTTATTTTGAGGTAAACAAATTTATTTTATGTTTTTAGGGATTTAGGGCGGTTGGGTGGTTTCTTTTGGTGAGATAGGGGTGTTGAGGCGGGCGATGATGTGGCGGGTTTGGTCTTCGGAGAGGTGGAAACGGTCGGCGGTGAGCGTGTATTTGTCCATCTGTCCGAGGGGTCGGAGCAACTTACTGACGCGGCGTTGTTGCGCTTCGTCGGAGAGGTCGAGGCTGTCGAAGAAACGGATAAGGTCGTACCAAAGCAGGATGTTAGGACGCAGCAAGCGATGGCGCGTGAGTGTCTCAAGCGTGCTGCGAGGAATGGAAAGGAAAAGGTCTTTGAGTTGCATGGCTTGATTTACGAATTACGAATTACGATTTGACATTGCGGGGGGGGGAGGGAATCTTAAAAATAGTACATTTGGGATGGTGGGGAGATGGTAGGTAGTTCCTTGGTAGTTCCTTGGTAGTTCCTTGGTAAATTATTGTTGAGCGTTTGGGGTTTAACATGGAGCGATTATTCTTAAGAATCGTATATTTTTGCGGGAGGTAATTTAGAAAGATGTGTGAAGAATGGTATATTGTTGCAAGATGTGAGTTAGACAGATGTGTGAAGAATTGTATATTGTTGCGGGAGGTAATATAGACGGATGTGGCATGCAGGAAAAACATCCGTATGTTACCCATTTTTCTTCTCACTTCTCAACATGTCTCAACACTTCTCAACATGTATGACAAGTTGGTAAAAAATGGGAGGAAAGTCAAAGCGATTTTTAGAGAATATGCCACTTTTTCAGGAAGAGCAATAGGAAAATGGTTGCTACTATACAAACAGCCAAGATGATAATCACAACTACTGCTGTTCCGTTCATCGGCGTAGCCACTCCGACTGTATCGGAAGACACATCGGCGTGGCTATTGGCTTGATTTTGGATTGATACGGTGTCCTGCTCTTGCTGTTGCGCAACTACAAGATTATGGCTTTGCTCCTCGGCTTTCACCCTCGGCTGATGGGCGGTAATCCTCAGGACGGGGTCTTGTGAACCTCTCTCCTTTGTGGTATCTACTACGGACGGCGTAAGCACGATGGTTACGCTGTCGGCAGAAAAGTCGAGCGTTTGGAGAATAGAGCCAAACGACAAAAGGGCTTGCATACTGGTACGCGAGCCTGTCGCTTGGGTCTGTTCTTGTGTCGTGGTAACCGCGTTCTTCTTTACGCTGCAAGCCGTAAAGACCGCTATCGCTGAAAGGAATACGACCGCTTTCGCTGAAAGACCGCTGACGCTGAAAGATTTTGTTTTCATAGGTCTTGATACTCTTTGGTGGCATTGAAACACGGACAGGCTTTGTTGGCAAAGTCGCAGTGTCCGTGGATAACTGCTTTTGGGAACTGTCGCTTGAGGTCAGTAAGCAGATTGCGCAGGGCTTTGCGTTGTTGAGGTGTGCGCGTGTCGGCCGGACTGCCGCTTGCGGCAAGTCCGCCGACATAGCAAACACCTATGCTGCGGGTATTATGCCCTGTGCAATGCGCACCGACCTCGGCGATAGTTCGACCTTGTTGCACCGTTCCATCCAACAGCACAAGGAAATGATAACCGATGTCGCGGAAGTTGCGCTGTAAGTGCCAACGGCGCACATCCTCCACATCGAACGACTGACCCGCTTTCGTGGCGGTGCAGTGAACAATGATCTCGTCGATAGACCGCTTCGCTGTTAGACCGCTTGCGCTGTCAGATGTTCGACCGCTTGCGCTGTTAGACGGCTTCGTTGTCGGATTCTGCTTCATGGTTGTCTTTTTGGGCTTTGGACTTGTAGTTATAGTCTATGCCGAGGATTGCACCGGCGAAAGTGAGAATTTCACCGAACGCCGTGAGGACGGAGGGGTGTATCTCGCCCGTGGGCGGGACAAGGAATGCGGCAACAATCATAACGCAGCCGAAGATAGCCATAGAGACGGCGAGGATTAACTGGATAGTCAGTTTGCGGTTCTGACGGGTTTGCTTGGTACTCATAGTTATACGATGTTTTTGTAGATGACGCTGATGGAGGTGATACGGAGTTGAACGACCGTGGCGGCGACATTCTGCAAGTAGATGTCGCTGACGCCGTCAAGGGAACGGACGGAGAGGACGTGCTCGCCATCGTTGGCAGTGCCCCATTGGCGAGCCACTGCTACCTCATCGTCGATGACGTTGGCACCACTCTCGTCCAGTTCTGTGCCTGCAATAAGGCTGTCGCCTTTATACTGCCCCGAGTAGTTGATGGTTACGCCCAGCAACTTATAGCCGTTGAGGGATTGGATATGCAGGATATGCTCTTTGTAAAGGCGCGGTGCTGCCACATAAGATGACGACACATTGGTCGTGGAGTTGGCTTTCCACTGGTGGAGAACAATCTTGCCGTTGGCAGCATACCAATGGATATCCTTGTTGTCGGCATCGTAATAGCCTTGGTTGAGCGGTACGATGACCGTCACGCGTTCGGGCAGTACGCCGGACTGTTTGAGGCTCTCGATAACGGAATCAAACATGTAGAGTTTGTCGTAGATGGTGTTGAGGTGCTCGGCGAGGTTTGTGCCAATGCGCGAATAGACGACGATATCGCCACCATCTCCCTCTTGTATGAGGTAACGAAAGTTACTATCGACCTCGAGAAGCAATGCTCCGAGGAGGTCGGCGATGGTCTGCGGGTTGATAGAGTTGGCTTCGGCAATCTGACCGAACTCTGTGAGTTTTTCCTCGGCTGTCCCGAGGTAGGTGAAGTTTAATGCCATGGGGATTTACGATTTACGATTTGTAGTGCAAAATTAGTAGGTATGGGGGATGTGGAAAAGACAAGGGCGGAGCGTGTGGGTTAGTATATCTTGTTGGTGCGGGCGAAGGTGTCGGCGGTCGCGTTCGGCAACAAGGTCGCACAGACTGACGGCAAGCCGTCAGTAAAGCGACTTGTGCCTCCGCTCTCCCCATCGCAAACACTACATTGGTTTACGCTGGGGAGCCCTATAGCCGATTCGTTCTTGGGAACGTATCGGCTATTATACCTTGGAACTCCTGCCCGATGTTTTCTCCCAAGAAATCGCGGAGGTTGAGCACCGAAGCGTAGTATTTCTTGGAGAACCAAGGTCTTCGTTGGCGGACTTTGCGGCGACCGATGTCGCCTGAGTTGCCGCGGGGCGTCTCACGCCCCACGCCATAGTCCTGCCATAGTCCGTATTCGAGGAACGCTTGCGAGAGGGTAACCTCGAAGAAGCGTCCGTCTGCTTTGACAGGGAGCGCGAGCGGCGAGCGCAGGAGCAAGCCGGTATCAATGACTTCAAGCAAGGTGATACGCTCTTTCCATATC
Source organism: uncultured Bacteroidales bacterium (assembly GCA_945949375.1). Lineage (GTDB taxonomy): Bacteria > Bacteroidota > Bacteroidia > Bacteroidales > Paludibacteraceae > Colicola. The sequence goes on from CAMFEN010000026.1 coordinate 6,187, forward strand.
TCCAACATAGTGGCGTTGAAAGCAAGGATGTACTTTTGGCGAGCGTCCTGCGCTTGGGCGGCGGTGAGTGGAGCGGTAGCGGGCATAACGGGCGGGGATTAGGTGAACTCCTCGGTGTGTTCGGGTGAGAAAATGCGGGTGTAGTCCTCGTTGATAAACGGTGTGTGGAGCGAAGCAAACTGCCATGAGAACTTGACCTTGTTGCCCTCGCCGACCGTGTCGGAGAGGGAGAGGTCATAGTCCGTAATGAGGATGGGATGTTCCGTATTATCAATGAGGACGGCGGTATAGGCGGAGGTGAGGAACTCTCTGAAACGGCGGGCTTCAGCCCGCTGGAGGACGGGCGTTTGCTCCTCGAAAGTGCGGGTGTGGGTGATGTCGTATAACATACGGCTATCACCGCAGACGGCGGTGCTGCTCTTGGTCTCGGTCTTCTCTGTGCGGGATGTGGGGAGGCAAAGGTACTCCAAGCAGCCGTAGGCGTTGCGGAACACGAACTGACGGACTACCGTCTGTTCGGCGACGAAGAAACGCGCCGTGCGGTTGCCCTCTTGGAGGGTATAGGCGAGGAGTTCCGACCCTTCGGGGAGGAAGTCCTTGCACATGAGACGGACGCTCTCGGGAGAGGTGTTGATTTCAGCAACACCGTAAGAAGCACGACCATAGTGGTCGAAAGCATAAGTGCCTGTCGTACCGCTTGGGGTACGATAGTGCACCGTATAGTGGAGGGAATAGGAGGTGTAACCTCCGGGCGAACCGAAGCCGGCGAAGTACGGTAGTTGGTCGTGCGCTCCTCGATAGACGAGGCGCGTGAAGTAGTTGGTGATGAAGTTGGAATTGGCGAGGTCGGCTGCGGTCATGATGGGCTGCTGTTTGCAGTAGATGACTACCAAGGTGCGGGTGAGGCTTTCAGATTTTGTGGAGAATTTGAAGATAAACTGCTGCAAGCCGTCCTTCTGTGCCATGAAAGCCTCGAGAAATGCGCCGATGTCGTAGATGGTGAGGAGGCTGTTGTTGTAAGTGGCGTACTCGGATTCGAAAATCTGCGTCTGTCCATTGCCATCGTCGGAAACGGCTTGCGACGACAAACGGACTGCGTCCGTTAAGGTCGCCGCGTTTCCTCCTCCCTCCAAAGCAGTCAAACTGCTTTGGAGACCACGATAGTTGCTGGCTTGGTGGGTGATGGTGAGCGAGACGGAGGTTGCGTCTGTCTCGATTTCGATTTTCTGCAACTGCGAGGTGTAGCAGGTATCGGGGATGTCGGAAAAAAGAGAAAGTGCCATATCTTTGCGATTTTGCGGCAAAGATATGGCACGGCGGGGGATTGGGAAAAGACACAAAAAAGGGGGGAGTGGTAAAAAATGCAAAACTCCACTCCCCCCGCGAACCCACAACGTGGGTTATATGCGGATGGTAAGCACCTGCGACAATTCGGTGGTGTAGCGCGGGCTTTGGTGTTCGGACTTATAGACCTGCGCTGCCTGTTCCTTGGATGTGGGCAGTTGGGTAGCGAGCAGGATGGCGTTGCGCCCTGACTTGTCGCGTATCTTGTCGATAGTGCGCTGCAAGGCAGTGTCTCGTGTGCGGTCGCGTTCATCAAAGAGGTCTGCAACGACCGAGCCCTCGGGGACGATACGCGAGAAGATGACCCCCGCTTTCTTGAACTGCACGCCCTCGCGGAAATAGGGGCGGAACGCATTGAGCATATAGGAGAGCAACTCGCGCGTGTCGGAGGTGGGGATGGAGAGATTGACCGTCTGCACGATTTGGCACTGCTCGATGTCGGTGCGGAAGCGGGATGTGTGAGCAAAGACAATGAGTTGGGCGCAGAGGGATTTCTGCATGCGCAGTTTGCGGGCGCAGGTGTCGCAGAAATTGGCGAGTTGCTGCTCCATCAACGGCAGCGTAGTGATGGGGTTGGCAAAGGTGCGGGAGGTGGTGATGGACTGCTTGGAGACCAACTCGGATGTATCTATGCAGTCTATGCCGTGGAGTTCTCGCCATGTGAGCAGTCCGGGCTTGTGCAGGAGCGACTGCACAAGGCTTTCGGACATCTCGGCGAACTGCAAGGCAGTGGAGATACCCAGTGCCGCCAGTTTCGCCGCGGTCTGACGACCTACGCCCCACACATCGCCGATTTCAAACTTGGCAAGGGCTTTCAGCCGCTTCTCGTCCGTGTCAATCATACAAGCCCCGTTATAGCCCGGGAACTTTTTGGCGTACTTGCTTGCGACCTTGCAGAGGGTTTTGGAGGGGGCAATGCCCATGGAGACGGGGATGCCTGTGCCTTGGTATATCTCGCGGACGAGATTCTCGCAGTAGGTCTTGCGCTCGGCGGGCGATACATGGTCGAGGGTGATGAAGCCCTCGTCGATGGAGTACTGCTCGAAGCGCGTGGTGTGGTTGCGGAGCAAGGACATCACACGCGCGGAGAGGTCGCCGTAAAGGGAGAAATTGGAGGAGAAACAAGCGATGTGGTGTTTCTCCACCAAGTCGCGGATTTGATAGAGGGGGACGCCCATCTTTATGCCTAATGCCTTGACCTCGTTGGAGCGGCTAATGACGCAGCCGTCGTTGCCCGACAAGACGAGGACGGGCTTGTCCCATAGGTCAGGACGAAACACGCGCTCGCAACTGACGAAGAAATTATTGCAGTCGGCGAGTGCGTACATTAGAAGCGGCGCGTTTTGTGAATGCAGTGGGTAACCACGCCCCACACGGAGAAGTTGTTCTCTGCGGTAACGCGGATGGGTTGGAAAGCGGGATTGTGCGGTATGAGCCAGCCGCCTTTGTTGTCGTCGTCGCGGCGGAACTCCTTGACGGTGAACTCACCGTCCACGGCGGCGATGATGATGTCGCCGTTGTGGGGTTCGAGCGACTTGTCGATAACAATGATGTCGCCATCGAACA
>CAMFEN010000027.1 GCA_945949375.1 uncultured Bacteroidales bacterium
TCGAACATTTTTACTAACTTTGCACCAGAAATTGCATTTGCTAATAGACAGTACATTTGGCAGCAAAATGAACTTTCTTGAACGAATATCGCCCATTTTCTTGCATATCTCACAAAAAAGTTGTAACTTTGCAACGCAATTTTGCGTGCAAAGCAAATAGAGAAACACGAAGATATATGACCAAAGAACACAAAGGAGTAATTTACATTCTTACCAATCCATCCTTCAAGGAGTACGTCAAAATCGGCTATGCGCACGATATAGAGAAACACACCCAAACTTGCAGAAGACAGGCATCATCCGTTGTGTTGATGGAGACAAGGGTGGTCACTGGGAGATAATTGAATAACTTTCAAGGTCGCAATTTGCGATGTTGAGCATACCGCTCCAACCATGACACTGACTCTGACACCAACCATGACACTGAACATTGGGTAAAAAGTTGGGTAGAATGTTGGGTATAAACTTGAGGTCACAAATTGCAACCTCAAAATAGAATAACAAACCCCCTAATATATCAATAAAAACAGAAAGTAATTATCACCTCCGCGTAGATAACTACGCAAGACATACATAAAATAGCGTTTTAGCCAGATACTTGGATTTTGAAATCTCGACAGTTTCAAATCTAATTACAGACCAAGGACAAAGCTACAGAAACGCTCACGCTTGCGCGTGGGCTTTGTCCGTAAATAGTTTGGTCTGTAAAGGTAGTCGAGAACCTCAAAATCCAAATGAAAGAATCGTGAAAGGCTCACGCCTTTTTATGCGCTTTTTTGAAAATACAGACAATCGCAGTAAACCTGCGAATGGATTTTGAAATACTCGACCTATGAATAAAATCCTCAACATCTTACGCTTGATGCGTATCGAACAATGGACTAAGAATGGCTTTGTGTTCTTGCCGTTGTTCTTTGACCGTCATTTCTTTGAATGGCAATACTGGCAACCGAGTTTGATTGCATTCTTTGCATTCAGTTTTGCGGCAAGTGGCATCTATTGTTTCAATGACATTTATGATGTCGAAGCCGATCGGCAACACCCGAAGAAATGCAAACGACCCATTGCTTCCGGTGCTATTTCAATCGCGGAAGGCTACATCATTACCACGCTTTGTTGGCTTCTATCAGCAGGTTTAATCTTGACGGATTACTTTGCTTTGGGCAATCACACACTCCTTTGGGCAATTATTGCATTTTACGTGATCATGAACCTCGCGTACTCCACAAAACTGAAACAAATTCCGATATTGGATGTCTTTATTATCGCTATTGGCTTTGTGCTCCGTGTCTTTGCCGGAGGTGTCAATGCGCACATCTACATATCCTCGTGGATCGTGCTGATGACATTCTTGTTGGCTTTATTCCTCGCTTTTGCTAAACGTCGTGACGATGTAGTGGAGTGGGAAGCAACCGGTACTTCTCGCCGAAAAGGCATCAATAAGTACAACACTGCTTTTATGAACCAAGCTATGACAATCGTTGCTACACTGACGATGGTTTGCTATATCATGTACACAATCTCGGACAGCGTTATTGAGCGTATCGGCAACCAATACCTCTATATCACTTCTATCTTCGTATTGGCAGGAATAATCCGCTATTTACAAATCGCCATTGTGGATGTCAAGAGTGGTAGCCCGACAAAGATATTGCTAAAAGATCGGTTTATCCAATTGTGTATCGCAGGTTGGCTGATAGTCTTTGCTATTATCTTGTACATATGAAAAAAATAGCAGCTTTTGATTTCGATGGAACCATAACGCGCAAGGATACGTTGATTGAGTTTTTGCGTTTTGCAGGAGGAAATGCGCACTTCTATGCTGTATTTGCATTTTTCTCTCCGTTATTGATCTTGATGAAGTTGAAACTTTATTCCAACCAAAAGGCAAAAGAGAAAATCTTTGCGCACTATTTCAAGGACATACCATTGGAGCAGTTCAACGACTTGTGCCGCAGATTTTCTGAGCAGAAAGGACAATCGCTCGTCTATGCAGACGCAAAGGCACAGATAGCCAAGCACAGAGAGCAAGGAGACGAGGTAGTTATTATTTCCGCAAGTATAGAAAATTGGGTGTGTCACTTTGCGAAAGCATTGAAAGCCGACAAGTTACTTGCGACACAGGTTGAAGTGCAAGACGGCAAAATCACAGGTCGTTTCCTTACAGCTAACTGCTACGGCAAAGAGAAAGTAAAACGATTATTGAGCGCCTATCCGGAAAGAGACAAATACTATCTTATTGCTTACGGAGATAGCCGAGGAGATAAAGAACTACTGCAATTTGCAGACGAACAACATTACGAACAATTTGGATGAATACGAGAGCAAGAGGAATAAATGCTTGCATTTGCAATTCCTCGAAGCCGAGTATCCAGAAATAAACTTGGTTTATTTATGAATATAATTCTAATTTTATTGAGTGTCTTACTCAACTGCGCAGCGCAACTGCTGATACGCAAGGGTATGTTGATTGAAGGCGAAGTCGGCATGCAAAACATGTTGTCTCACGTTGGTTCGATGATTACTAACGTCTGGCTATGGGGTGCAATGCTTTGCTATGCGCTGAGTATCTTTTTGTGGATGTCCGTATTGAGCAAAGTAGAAGTGAGTTACGCCTATCCGTTTTTGAGCGTGGGATATGTAGTGTCCGCCGTAGCAGGATACGCGTTGTTCAACGAAAACCTGTCGCCTATCCGCATTGCCGGTATCATCGTTATATGTATTGGTGTTATCTTAATTTCTCGCAGTTGATATGAAATACTGGATTTTTGGAGGAAATGGCTTTGTCGGAAGATACTTGGCAAACGCTTTAGCAGAGCTCAAAGAACAAGTGGTAGTTTGCGACTTGCACGATACCTTGCATAACGATATTCAACCCTCGTGTGAGTATCTGCGAGTAGATATCCGAGACGCGGAAGTGTTGGCGAACTTGCCGATAGCCAAAGAAGATGTAGTCATCAATATGGCAGCCAACCAATACCACACAAAAGTACCAAAGAACCGTGAGGAGTATTTCCGCAGCGTCAATACAGAAGGCACTCGCAATTTGTTGGCAATGATGGAGCAGAAGGGTTGTACGAAATATATCATATTCTCCACAGATATGACGTATGGCAAACCGCACTATCTGCCAGTAGATACCAAACACCCGCAAAATCCGTTTGGACCTTACGGACAAAGCAAACTGCTCTCGGAACAACTTTGCCGTGAGTACCGCGCAAAGGGAATGAACATTACCATCTTCCGTCCGCGTATGATCATGGGACCGGGACGGGCAGGCATTCTTCTAAAACTCTTCAAACTGATAGACTATAATTTGCCTGTACCGACAGTAGGAAACGGTCACAATCACTACCAGATGATTTCTGTCTTTGACTGTGTGAGTGCAGTACTTTGTGCCATTGACAACGGCATCCCCAACAAGGAATACAACCTTGGTTCGGAGAATGCTCCTGACGTTCGTGCGTTATTGCAAAACACCATTCAACAAGCGCACAAACACTCATTCGTTATTCCGACTCCCGGCAAGTTGGTTAAAGCCACTTTGCGGTGTTTTGATAATATCGGCTTGACGCTTATGTACCCGGAGCAGTTTATGATAGCCGATGAGGAATATATTTTGGACATCTCCGAAACAAAGAAAGATTTAGGCTGGCAACCAAAATATAACGATGCTGATATGTTAGCAGAGGCGTATAGTAATTACAAAAAGAGCAAGTAATGAAGAAGTTAATTAATGTATTAGAGACTCTCCCCGAGTGGGTATTCCTATTGATTTATTTAGGAACACTCTTTTGTTACAAAACCATCGTTAGCATACAAGGATTCGATATGTGCGACGAAGGCTGGGTATTAAGTGCGTACCAACAGATATTCAATGATCCAACGGCATGCGAATATCAATTTCTGTACTACAACACGTTACTTGTAGGCGGCTTGTGGAATCTCGTTTTTGGCTCTTTGGGCTACTTTGGTTTCCGTTTATTAGGTGCGTTGTTCTCAACGGCTATCGCCTATCTGGTCTATTTAATGTTACGCAAAGAAGTCAATCGATGGTGTATCTTCGTTGGTATTATGCTCTTTAACTTGGGATATGGCATGGTATTTCACCATAATTGGATGGCTGCTTTTGGAGTTGCGCTTTCTGCACTATTTCTATACAAAGGCTTGTCGGCGTCAAACAAGTGGTGGGTGCTATCAGCCGGAATAATGGTTGGAAGCAATATCTTCAGCCGCATTCCGAATGTATCCATGTTCTCATTAGTATTGGTCTTTATTCCATACTACCTTTACACAAAAAACTTCCGCGCGACACTTCGCCTTATACTGTCAGCAATAATAGGCGTGATTATTGGAATAGGCATTGAAATGTTTTTGATTTATTCCTTGGGACATTTTGATGCATTTGTGGATAGTATTACTTCCGGCTTTTCGGCTGCTTCCGCAGGTGATAGCACGCATAGTCTTTCACGTACGATGGGAATATACAAAGGTAATTATGATACTATCTTCAAGCAACTGGCATTCTTCCTGTCTGTACCCATGTATGTTTATTTTGCAAACAAACTGATACACAACGAGATGTCTCGCAAAATAATCCTATGGACTGCCGCTGCTTTCTATTTCCTATTTATATGGAAAATGGCGGAATCCACATTTATGATTTATGGTATATGTTACCTTGTTTATTGCGTATACGTACTAAAGCACCCACAAGATAAGAATGCTATATACCTCATCTCAATAGCCTCAATCATTCTATTCTTCCTTCCATTCGGAAGCGATTATGGAGTTGGAAATATGGGACCGAGTTGTATTTGGATAGCAACACCTCTTGCGATGGGTCTTATCTATAAATTGCTCCAAGAGCGCGATAGTATAACCTATAGGAATGCACGTATCTTTGTTTGTGTGTTCATTCTTGCTCTTGCAGGTAAAACGGTGTATAGCACAAGTCTCAACTGCTATTTCGATCATGGTTCGCGTCTTAAGAAGACAGCCAGACCACAGGCAGCATTGGCAACAACATACACCTCTCCAGAAAAAGCAGCGCAAATAGACACTTTGATGGTACACTTGCAACCGCTCGTTAAAAAGAACGATTACCTATTGTGCTATCAATGTATTTCCACCATTAACTATCTGACCGAAACACGCCCATATTTAGGTAACTCATGGCCTTGGACTTATACCGCACTCGACATGGAGCATCATTTCAAGAAGTCCAAGGAAACCATCCCGACATTACCTGTTATTGTGCGTAACAAATCAGGTATTGCCTCTTGGGAGAAACCTTCCAAAGATTGGGATAACACCTTGGCAGATGATCAATGGAATTTCAACACTCGCAAAATTGAACTCATCCAAGGTTTCATCCGCGACAACGATTATTCCATCCACTGGGAAAACGATTTATTCCAAATCCTCATACCTGCCACGCAAAAGAATAAGTAACAATGCTTATAGCCGTCAGATTTCGATATTACACCGCCACAACTCCCTCGTTTGATATTGTGGAGTTGAACGACAAGCAATGGCGTGAGTTCTTCCTTTTGGAGCGCAGTTTTATGCGCATGGAGTGGTGATCAATTTCCTCAACCGTCAACACCTCCGTCATAAGATCAAAGAACTCTGGTGGATTCCCATTGACGACCAATCTGCTCTCCATCTTGACGAATTCGCTGTCATCCACAAACGCGATTGAAGATTCTTTCTTTGCGCTGACTATTAGTCGGTTACAACATTGTTCGTTGTGTTGGATATCATCCAATAGATATATTTATATCCCCGATGAAACGATTGGATAATTAATTATCAATCTAAAACGGTTAAGAATAGAAACTTTCAAATTCAATAAGATCTGCTCTTCCGATAGTTGTATATAATAAATAATGAGGAAGTATCTTCGAATAGTCATTGCTATATCCATCTATAGGCTTGCCTTCTTGTAGGTCTTTAAATACTTCCCGACGATATTGAAAATACATTGATCTTGCAGCAGGTTTGCCGTCTTGTTTGGCAGATTCTATAGTTACTTCTTGTTTCGGATCCTTTTGCTTGGCTAATGGTTGGGTTATGTAAGATGAACGTAATATGTGGCTTACAAAGGCTAACCAATTTTTATGTATCTTTTGTGTTGCTGCTTGTGATAATTGATGGATAACTCGGAGATATAATATTGAAGAGTCCTCAATATCAAGTGGCATGTATGCTGATGTAACGGCATGAGCTCCAGCCTCACAAAAACCATTGGCAAGTGAGTTTATATCGTTATATACAGGTGCTGTTGTACATGCAGATAACCATACTAAGGGTGCAGATATTTTCTTGTTTACTATATCTTGTGGATATACTTGATCTTTCCCTATCCAAATGAACGATTGATGATTCTTCAAATCAGTTCCTCCATGTGTGTCGATAATTAAAAGAAAAGGATTGTGCTGCCGTATAGCAACTTCTAAATCTTTAATGGATTGGCAACGAGCGGTCCGAATTCCAAATTTACGTGTGTATACTTGCTCTGCAATATCTTGATAATGCTTGAAGGCAACGTCCTCTGTCCCAAATACGACTAAAGTTCGTTGTGTAATATTCTTAGGAATTCTTAATAATCTATAAAGTCTGGAAATTCCATAATGGCTCAATGACGCACCATATGGTGTTTCTGGAATGCGACATATATCGTGACTAAAACCAAGAGGGACACCATCAATAATTGTCCATTCGATAGGCAGGTCTGTGATAGCAACGATTTGGCGTTCTGAATCTTTAATTGTTTCTTGAAGACATGGAACCATTGTATGTTTGGCTATTGTAGAACCTATTGCAGATATGGTGTTAATAATTTCAGAAACATTATTCCTAACCATTAATGCTGTACCACTTTTACTGCTCACATAAGATAATTCTTGATTAATGCTTTTTCCAATGAAAGGTAGTCTAATATATGGAGAAAAACGAAAAGACGCATGAAGTTGACCCACAAAATCCAAGAAAAGCGACCGTTTTTTGTATAGTTCGCAAAGCAAAAAACTAATTATTTTAGGATCTTTTATAGGACATCCTTCTTCAACGTTCTGAACATAGTTTGTGTTTTGTTCTAGTCCTTGTACATATTGGAGAGCCTTTATATAACTTTTTTCATCCTTACTATAATGAATTTGTTGAAAGTTGTTCTTTCGAGCATCAACAGATGAAAAAGGCATTGCTAATATTAGTGGGGCACGGAACTGGTCGCGAAATGTGACTTTAGGCTTCCCTAATTGTTCGTATGATAATAGTTCGATAGCGGAGAATTTGTTTATTAATGAAGACAAATATTCTTGGCGTTCGCTGTGCCCTTCTTCTGCACCAGCGGGTGGCAAATTTTCAAAGTTTGCATTCCAATTCCCTGCTATACGATTCAAGGTCATACTATTTACATTCGCGGGAAGAAATTCTTTTTGTGGTACTAAATCTTGAGCAAACAAGGGGACACAAAAAGACGGATAATCAGTATTAGCGGATAATACACTATAGGCACGTTCATAAAGAACCTTCCATAATTCGTTTTTATCTACAAATGTCCTAGGAAGAGGCACTAGGTGATGAATATCTTTCTCTACAAGAATATAGCAATCTTTAGTAATTACTCGAGATAGTTCAATAACTGCTTTTTGAATATAGTTGGAGTCTATTGATAATATGATTATGTTGATTGTATCAGGGAGAATAAAAGAACCGTTATTATCTTCAATGGTCTCAACATTAACAAAATCTAGTTGATAACCAGCAACAACATTGTTGGAGAGAGTATTAATATAATAATCACATCCCATTATTATATGTTCTAAAGAGAAAGGATATTCCCCGATATTGAGCAATATCGGAGAAACGAAGCTATCAGGAGGTAAAGCCGGTAATATTCCAGGACTTGATGGATCGTAAATAGCGATGTAATGAATGGGATGTATCATTTCATTTATGGCTATATGTGGAAGATATTAAGGGAATGACATATTGCTATGTTATCGACTCATATTGTTAGATGGAATAAGTCGGAAATTTTACGCAAATAATGAAGTTTATCGTATGTTGATAAGCAAGGTATGTTTCATGGAAATCTTCTAGAATTTTTTTTATAGTTTCGTGAGCTTCAGGTACATCTCCTTTATGTATACTTAAACCATTTATCTTTACACACAATCTGATAAACTTTGAAAATATATTTTCTCCGTTCATTTGAATAAAAAGTTTATCACTATCTTCGTCTTTCTTAATCGTAATTAACTTTTGGTCTGGGTATGCATAATTTACATAATACGAACCGTCTTGCAATTCTATTATAGCGAAGCCATGGAACAGATAGTTATAAAGATCCTTAGGTTCAATCCCTAATTTAACAAGACATTGATCACTAACCAGATAAAATTTCTGATATGGGGTATATTCACTCATCTCTAACATAATAAAATGATTATATAGATTAAACTTAAAGTATGTATTCATAATTTACAAAATAGTGTACTGTCTATTAGCAAATGCAATTTCTGGTGCAAAGTTAGTAAAAATGTTCGAAGAAGCAAAATTTAGGTGTGTCAAAGTTCAATTTTTCTCTGGGTCTGTTGTTTAACTTCTTCTGGATGTTCATTATTTTCTGTGGTGAGACAAGGTTAAAGTTGGTATGTTTTGGTATGTATCGTCGTATGAGTTTATTGGTGTTTTCTACACATCCTTTCTGCCACGAGGAGTATGCATCCGCAAAATAGACAATCACATCGTCTTTGCCTTTCATGTGCAACCCTTTGGTAATTAGTTGATGTGATGCAAATTCACTTCCGTTATCCGTAGTGATGGTTTTTACAGTCTTCCGATACGGCATGAGCAACCTCACAACCGTCTTGGCGATAGGCTCCGATTTTTTGCCTGTCTTTATCTTCTCCATCATCAGGAAGTTGGTACTTCGTTCCACCAATGTCAGTATCACCCGCTGACAACTATCCACTATCAAATCCATCTCCCAGTCTCCAAA
>CAMFEN010000028.1 GCA_945949375.1 uncultured Bacteroidales bacterium
CCCTATCATCCTCACGAATAAGTACTCCCTTGCGTATATCGTTACCGGCAACACCACTACCCGCAAGTTCTACGACATCACAGTTTCGGACATCGCCGACCCGCTCTATACGAAACTCTGCATAGAGTATAACGTTACACCCGTCAGCGCGTATGCTACCTACGATTATACCAACTACGAACCCTACGACCTCCTCCTCCTGACCGACTACCCTAAGGCAACGGGAACGAATGCGCAGCCCGACTACGTCAATGCCCTTGCCGACCTCGTGGACAAGAAGCCGATACTCTCGCTCAAGGCACACATGTCCGCGCTCTCGAATTGGAGTGCCAAGGGTTTCACCTCCAACCCTATAGTACCCGGGGATGGTACCGAGGGACAGGCGCAAAAGACGCTCACTGTGCTCTGCTTCTCACACGATATGTTCGCAGGTGCAGAATGGGATAACCCGGATGACCGTACGCTGACCATCTTGGATAATGTATATAAAGATGGTAGCACCTACAAGGGTATTCAAGGCTTCCTTGCTATCAATAGCGCCAACTTTGTTAATATCGCTAAGGTGTATGATTCCAAAGGGAATCGCAACCTTGTAGCCTGCTGCGAGCGGCAAGACGTAACGGCAGCACGATTTATCATGCTCTCCATCAACCAAGGCGCAACGAAATATATCAATCCTGCGGGTCAAGATGCGATAGATAAACTGCTAAAGTACCTGCTATGGACGGAGGCTACCAATGTGTCCGACTGCTCTTTGACCTTTGATAACGGCGAGGGCAATTGCCAAGACTGCTCGGGCGGAAAACGCGAATTCACCGAAGGTGGTAAAACCTACACCAGCGGCGACAACCAGTGGAACAATCCTGCCAACTGGAATGCCAAAGCCATACCTACCCAACTGCAGAACGTGCGTATTGAAGCAAACTGCATCGTCAGCGGCAACACCTACGGAGCAGGAAATGTCCGCATCAAAGAGGGCAAAACCCTGACCATCGCTCCCAACGGCGGTCTCGCATCGGTAGGACAGTTCGCATACTATAGCGGCGACAACTGGAATCAACCGCAGCCAATCACCGATACCAAGTATATCACCGTGCAAGCCAATAAAGATAGTACGGGTATGCTTATGCACAGCCACACCGACCGACTGGCGGCTACCGTAGAGATGTACTCGCCGGCGTATTATGATGGTGGGAAAGTAACCGATGGACATGAGCGTATATGGAGCTACGTAGCCATCCCCGTACAGGAAGGCACCGTGCCCCAGATATTCTGCGGCGCATATACCTACCTATGGTCAGAGGCAGGCGGCTGGATACGCTATACTGACGGTAGCACGTTCCGTGCTTTCGACGGCATCGCCCTCTCGCAACCCTCGCCGCAAACCTTCACCTTTGCAGGTAACCTCGCGCTGGCGAAAGAATACAAACTCACCCTTACTAACGGCGGCAGTATGAGCGGTATGAACCTCATCGGCAACTCGTGGACAGCACCTATCCACATCACCAAGTTGGAGACCGCCGACTTTGGCGAAGGATTGGAAGCCACTGTCTATATCTATAGCACAGGACGCGACCCCGAAAGCGGACCTGCTACTACTACGACAGAAGGAGCTCTTGAAGCAGGCTACTGGACGGCAATTCCTATTGCAACTGCCAAAACCGAAGGATGGAAAGGTCCGAAGGTTATCCCCGCGATGCAAGCCTTCGAGGTGAACTTCGCTTCCGATGCCGATGCCACTTCCGCCACCCTCACGCTGGATTACAACACCATCGTGCGTGCTTCGGGCGTGGACTACAAAACCCTCAACCAGAAACTCTACGCTCCCGGGCGTAACTCCACCGCAGAGATACTCCAACCCGACCCCTCTGCCCCCGCACCCTACGAGCCTACGATGCTCCGTATCCGCGTGGCTGACACCGCGGCTTGCTATAACCTCCACCTGCTGCAAGGCGAACGCTTCTCCGAAGGATTCGACAACGGATGGGATGGCTTCTATACCGGTACCGACGGGCGCGCACCCGGACTATGCGCACTCACCACGGCAGGCGAGATGCAGGTATCCGCACAACCCGAGATAGACAACACCACCCTCGTCTTCACACCCGGCAGGAGCAATACCTACACCTTCTCCTTCTGCCTCACCGAGACAGAGGAGGAGCCCCTCGCTGCGCCGCTCTATCTCAACGATATGCAACTGCGCAAGTCTTGCCTAATAGACGATAGCCGCACCTACACCTTCCAAAGTAGCGAGAACGATATGGAGAACCGATTCGTCATCTCTCATATCGCCTTCGAGGAGCAGGATACCCCCACCGGCATCGCCAACCTCGCCACTGTTGACCAACAACTCATGCTCAGCAACCCCGCGCGCGAGGCACTTACCATCCGTATCTACGACCCCGCAGGCAAACTATGCAGCGAGCAGCAGACCAATGCCCCGCTCCTGCAACTTAGCCTGCCAACCACACAAGGCGTATATATGCTATACATCACCGGCGAACAAACACAAATACTACGAAAAGCAATACAATAGAAACTATAGAGACCATAGAAGCTATTGCAACTACATCGAAAAACCGAAGCAAATATATACCACCATGAAAATACAACCCTTGTCATTGATCCCTGTCTGTCGCTCCCTGAAGAAGCAACGATATGGCATGCTCTTGCTCCTCTGCCTGCTGTGCACGTATGCTGCCGCAGATAACTATATGCCTACGCTGTCCGTCTCTGCTTTCCGAAGCACCACAAGCATCGGAGAGAGACTCGCTGACAGCAAGCCCAATTTGGGGAACACCACATTCCGTATCTTTACTACCTCCGAGACCGAGCAGTCGTCTCTGGTATCTGCTTTTCAATCCACTTCTATACTTCTTTCGTCGGCATCAGCCTCTTCCGGCAGCACGGCAATAGCCGGTGCCTCGCAGTCTTCCGGCACTTCGTCGCGCGTGTCTATCCCAGCCCTCCCCGCCAGCGGTATAGTGCCAAGCCCTGCACAGATGGCAAGCACACTCGCCAGCACATACGGCAATATACCAAACCCGCCAATAAATGATGTTGATCCCGACAACCCTGAGAACGGTGCTCCCGTAGGAGAAGCCCTCCTCCCCCTGCTCCTCCTCGCCGCACTATATACCATACGTCTATCAAAAAAGCTCCGAGGTTCGGAGCTTTTTTGATAGACGATAGTATCTATAGCAACTATAGTATTATTGTTCTTTAGCAGCGCGAGAGCACAGCTTGTAGCCAGCGGTAGCAACGCTCGGTAGAGGAGAGCGAGAGACGCTCCTGCGGCGAGTGGACACCATACATCTGCGGACCTATGCTGACCATGTCGAGGAAGGGATATTTCTCCAAGAACAATCCGCACTCCAGTCCGGCATGGATAGCCAGCACCTGCGGCTCCTTGCCAAAGAGGTCGGTGTATGCCTGTTTGGTTATCTCTAATAACGGCGAATGGATGTTCGGTGCCCAGCCCGGGTAGCCGTCGCCGTGGGTTACCTCGTCGCACGCCATTGCCAGCGCGTACTCCACCTCGCGCTTAATCCAATGCTTCGATGCCTCCACGGACGAGCGTTGGCTGGTGTTGACCTCGATGAAGCCTTCTTTCATCTTCACGCTGGCGAGGTTGGTGCTGGTCTCCACCAGTCCGGGCATGTCCTTGCTCATGGCAATCATACCGTGCGGGCAAGCGGCGAGCGCCATGATGAGGCGGTGTGCCTGCGCCTCGGGGATGACTGTCTCGGGCAGCGCGCACGACTCCAACTCAAGGCGCATCTCTTTCTCCACGTCTTGGTACGTTTTCTCTACCTCTGCTGTATAGATGTTCCATTCTATGCGCACTTGCTCTTTGTACGCCATGGGCACGCAGATGGTTGCCTCTGCCTCACGGGCGATGGCGTTGCGCAGGTTGCCGCCTTGTATGGCAGCGAGCAGGAACGGCGTGCGGGTAAGCAGGTGTTGCAAGAAGCCCACCAGCACCTTGTTGGCGTTGGCACGACCTTTGTTGATGTCGTCGCCCGAGTGCCCTCCCATGAGTCCGCTCACGCTCAGCCGCACGGGGAACCACTGCTTCGGTGCAGGGAGGGTTTGCGGCGTGTAGTGCATCTTCGCCAGCGTGTCGATACCGCCGGCGCAGCCGATGAAGATCTGTCCGTCGTCCTCGGAGTCGAGGTTGATGAGGCGGGTGCCTTTGAGGTAGCCGTCCTGCAACTTCATCGCGCCGGTGAGCCCCGTCTCCTCATCCACGGTGAAGAGGCACTCGATAGCAGGGTGCTGCAGGTCAGGGTCGGTGATGGCGGCGAGCGCCATGGCGATACCGATACCGTTGTCCGCACCGAGGGTGGTGCCGCGCGCTTTGAACCAGTCGCCATCCACGTAGGTCTCGATAGGGTCGGTCATGAAATCATGGTCGCAGTCGCTGTTCTTCTCGCACACCATGTCCATGTGGGCTTGTAGGATGACCGTGGGGTGGTCTTCGTAGCCGGCAGTGGCGGGCACGCGCAGGATGACGTTCATCGCCTCGTCGGCGACGCACTCAATATGGTGCTCGCGGGCGAAGTCCTGTAGCCATTGTGAGATACGCTCCTCGTGTTTCGACGGACGAGGAATCTGACAAATCTGAGAGAAAATTTCCAATACTTGCATGGGTGTTGTGTTTTTAGAAATATAAGTTGTTTTTTACTAAAAGAAGAACTACAAAGAACAACATTGGACAACATTGATAACGCTGAAACGCATTGTTTTTCGAATGCATGGGTGTTAGATTTTTTTCTGTTGTCAAATGTGTGTTTTTGTTATTCTTGTATTTCGTATAAAGAAGAATTACAAAGAACAACATGAGACAACATTGACCTTGATGGGGACCACTCACACTCCTTTTGCTACGCAAAAGTCATGGACAAAGAAGGACAATAGTTAGATGCAGATAGATGGGATGAAGTCTGAAACATAGGGTATTGTCTTTTCGGGGGCATGGGTGATAGATTGTTTTCTGTTGTCAAATGTGTGTTTTTGTTATTCTTGTATTTCGTATAAAGAAGAATTACAAAGAACAACATGAGACAACATTGACCTTGATGGGGACCACTCACACTCCTTTTGCTACGCAAAAGTCATGGACAAAGAAGGACAATAGTTAGATGCAGATAGATGGGATGAAGTCTGAAACATAGGGTATTGTTTTTTCGGGGGCATGGGTGATAGATTATTTTCTGTTGTCCAATATGCTTCTTTGTCGCTCTTTTTTATATGAAAGATGGTTCCTCAAAAAGCCACTATCCGCTTGGTGGCTATATCGTAGTAGTATTTTTCACTTTGATCTATCGGTGGTGCGAAGTTGTACAGAATGCCGATAGGCGTATTTGTCAAGCGCATATAGTTCCATAATTGTTGCCTGTGAGCAAGTTGCAGTTCCGTAACGGCTTTGCATTCCAAGCAAATTTTGTCCCTTATATAAAAGTCCATAAAGTGGTCATGTTTAAGCAAGACTTCGTGGTACTTGATATTGAAATGAAATTCGCGTTTGTGAGGTATGTTTCTCTCGTTAAATAGCACTTCCAAGGCATCTTGGTAAACATACTCGTTGAGTCCGCAACCCAATTCTTGATGTACTACCATTGCACAACCGAGTACATCAAACACTTCGGCTTTAAGTTGCTTGCGCAGTTCATTCGTCAGCGATTCCATACATCGTTCAGGTGTATATTATAGTGAGTGACTTAAAGAAGAATAACTACATGAGACAACGAAAGACAATATTTAGCGGGCAGGCTTGTTGGCAGATGAGGCAGCGGTGGGTGGTGTATGCGATGCAGCGTGTGGCGTCCCAGACGGGGTTGCGCAGGGCACCAGTGGGGCAGGCTTCTTCACATAGATGGCAGTCGGCGCAGGGAGTAGCAGCAAAGCGGGACTCAATAGTTTTTATAGGCGCTATAGCTTCTGTAGTCTCTATGGTTTCTATAGCCCTGTCTATCACTATCTCTCCGAGGTGGACCATGCTGCCGAGGGTGTGGTGGAAGAACTGGTGGTTACGTCCGATGAAGCCGAGCCCCGCTTTCACCGCCCAGCGGCGCTCTAAGAAGGGCGCCGAGTCACAGAAGAGGTGCTGAGGAAGAGGGGAGACTGTCTGAGAGGAAACGGAAGTGTCGGGGGAAGAAGAGGAATCTGATGGGTTACTTTGCAGCAGGGCATCCAGTTGGTAGAGCATAGACTTGATGGTGCGGTGGTAGTCGCGTCGGCACTTGTCGTAGCGGAGTACGCAGACCACTACTGCTGTAGCACCGGGCACCAGTTCGCGCGGGTCGTAGCGCTTCTCGCGGTTGCGCTCAAGGTACGACATGTTGCCGTGCAGCCCCTGCGCTACCCATTGCTCCATGAACGCTGCATCGTCGTCCAGCCGCTCGGCATGTGCCACTCCGCAATCGTCAAATCCGACTGCTAACGCCTGCTGCCGTATCCACTGAACGCTAAACACTTCGTTTTAATTACCTTATCCAACCAATACGTCGTGGAGCACCTTGACGAGGTTGCCGAACATAAGTTGGCAGGCGATAGCTAACACGATGATACCGAAGAACTTACGCAGCACGTAGATGGCATTCTTACCCACGTATTTCATCAGCCATCGTGTGCCTGCGAGTACACCGAAGAGCACGACCATACAGAGCAATACTGCCACCATCAGGTTGATTGTATCGTACTGCGCCGTCATGGAGATAAGCGCGGTGAACGCACCGGGACCTGCGTACATAGGGAATGCCAGCGGGATGATGTTGCCGGAGCCCTCCACGTCGGTCTTGAAGATGACGATGTCAAGAATCATCTCCAGCGCCATCAGGAAGATGATGAAGCCGCCGGCGATAGCGAAATACTCAATTTTGATGCCAAATAATTGTAAGCACCACTCACCCAAGATTAGAAATACTATCAAGATTATCATTGAGACAAGGCACACAACCCACGGATTGATTTTCGTGCCGTTCTTCTCCAGATTGATAGTAATCGGCATATTCCCCAAGGGGTCAATAATCGCAATGAGGAAAACAAACGCCGGCAATACCTGCCAAATGTCGAAACTGCTAAAAAATTCTGCTAACATAGTGCGAATGGGATTATGAATTACGAATTATGAAAAAATCGTTCGAAGCGTAGCGAAGATAAGAATTATGAGGGCGCATGCTCTGAATAACAGGAGTGGTCTGAATAATCGGAGTAATCTGAGTAATCGAATGAAGGAGCACTATCAGCAGGCGGGGACGCCTGCGTACCCGGACATAACTTTCATTTTCGATGCAAAGATACGCTTTTTTGTGCAATTATGCAAATTTCTTATAAATAATTTGTGTAATTCACATTTTTTTAGTACCTTTGCACGCTGAATTGTGATTAAGGAATAGCAAATTGTAATAATATATAAATCGTAAATAAAAAGATGATTAACTCTCAAGACGTAAAGAACGGCGTATGTATCCGCATGGATGGGCGCTTGTATTTTGTGATTGAGTTCTTGCACGTGAAGCCGGGCAAGGGCAATACCATCATGCGTGTGAAATTCAAAGATGTAGTGGACGGTCGTGTGATAGAGCGCCGCTTCAACATTGGTGAGAAACTGGAAGATGTGCGTGTGGAGCGTCGTCCGTACCAATACCTGTATAAGGAAGGTGAGGACTATATCTTCATGAACCAAGAGACCTACGAGCAAGTGCCTATCGCCCACGATTTGATTACGGGTGTGGACTTTCTGAAAGAGGGCTTTATTGTGGATGTAGTGTCTGACGCATCAACCGATACTATCCTCTTTGCGGAGTTGCCTGCTAAGGTAGAGTTGGCAATTAGCTATACGGAGCCGGGTCTGCGCGGCGATACGGCTACCAACACCCTGAAGCCCGCTACTTTGGAGACCGGTGCCGAGATTCGCGTGCCTCTCTTCATCAACGAGGGCGAGATTGTGCGCGTAGATACCCGCGACGGTTCCTACTGCGAGCGAGTACGTTAAGGACCGCTTCGCTAAAGGACCGCTACGCTGAAAGATAAAGGATAAAGGATAAAAGACTGATTAGTTTCTACTATTGAGGCTAATCAGTTTTTTTTATTGTCTTGTTTCTTAAATACTTTCGTTTCTGAAAGATAATTCCTCCGTCTTTGAAAGTTAATTCCCTCGACTCTGAAAGTTAATACCCCTTTCCTCCCTTATAGTGCGGCCTGGAGACCGCACCTCCTTTAACTTTCAGATTGAAGGTAATAAATCTTTGATTTAGTTTCTGCAAAGGAGCAATCATGCAACCACCATCTCTATTTGCTCGGCGCGCATTTCGTCGAGCGGTGCGGAATGGAATTTTACTTTACGGAAGTCAATGTGGTGGAGGTCGATACAACGGATGCGGCTGTTGTACATGGTGCGGTAGTATATCCTTCCGCCTTGGAGGTCTGTGGCTGTGGTCCATTGTGTGGCGCTCGGGATGTCGGGCAGAGTCTCGCCTTCGGTAAACTGTATGCCGACGGGTATATCAAAGTTATTGAGGATATGAAACGCC
>CAMFEN010000029.1 GCA_945949375.1 uncultured Bacteroidales bacterium
CCGTTGAACTGAAGCCCAAATTGCTCGTGATTGACGAGATTGAGGTGCTGTCCTCCGACGCAGAGAAGATGCTACTCACCATCCGAGTGGTATGCTCCAAAGGCACATACATACGGGCACTCGCAAGAGACATCGGCGAACAACTCCAAAGCGGCGCATACCTCACCGCACTGCGCAGAACAAAAGTCGGAAACACACGCGTAGAAGACTGCTACCAAATAGATTCTTTCCTACACGAGATTGAACACACTTTCCATTCAACAACCGTAGGCTAATATATTCCCAACGCTATGTATAAATACAATGATATGAAACTCAGCCAGTTCCGTTTTCGGCTGCCTGAGGAACAAATTGCACAATTCCCTACCCTATACCGCGATGATGCGCGGCTATTGGTATTACACCGTAAAACGGGAGAAATCGAACACAAAAAAGTATCTGATACCGTACAGTTTTTCGATGAGAAAGATTTGTTTATCTTCAACGATACCAAAGTGTATCCTGCCCGTTTATTCGCACAAAAAGAGAAAACCAATGCTTCTATTGAGGTGTTTTTGCTGCGTGAGTTGAACCACGATAGCAAGTATTGGGATGTGCTGGTTGACCCCGCCCGAAAGATTCGCATCGGCAACAAACTCAATTTCGAAGGGGATGATGCCATCGTCGCCGAAGTGATTGACAACACCACATCGCGTGGGCGAACCTTCCGTTTTCTAACGGACTATAGGATTGAAGAGTTTGTCCCAAAATTATACGCCTTGGGCTATGCCCCGCTACCCAAGTACATACATCGTCCAATGTCACCCGAAGTGCAAGCCGAATACAAAGAGGTCTTCCATGATGAACCCGTGCGTGAAATGGATATTGAACGCTACCAATCTATTTTCGCGAATAAGGTTGGTGCTGTAGCAGCACCTGCTGCATGTTTGCACTTCTCCAAACAACTGCTCAAACGCATGGAGATACAAGGTATCGAGTGCGAATGTATGACCTCCCACATGTCGCTTGGCAACTTCAAGCCAATTGATGTGGAAGACCTGACAAAAGCAAAATGCGAGTCAGAACAGTTCAGCATACCGCAGAAGTTAGTAGATGCCGTTGATACAGCACACAAAAATAACAAGCGCGTCTGCGCCGTGGGCACAGAGATCATGCGTGCGCTGGAACACGTAGTGAATACCGAGGGACAGATTAAAGCTTTTGACGGATGGACCAACAAATTTATCTACCCACCATACAACTTCACCGTTGCAAACTCCTTCTTTGTCAATCTCTATATGCCTGAATCAAGCCAACTGCTTATGGTTGCATCTTTCGGTGGCTACGAGGAAGTGATGAATGCATACAACGAAGCTGTGAAAGAAGGCTACCGCTTTGGCGACTATGGTGATGCCATGCTGATTGTAGATTAGAACATACTTACACCAATGAACGTACGCATCGAAGAGAGTTGGCGGCAAATCTTGCAGCCGGAGTTTGACAAACCCTATTTTGAGTTGCTAACTACCTTTGTACGGCAACAGTATCAGACGCGTCAGTGCTTCCCGCCTGCACGTCTGATTTTTAATGCGTTCGACTCTTGTCCCTTCAATCAAGTGCGCGTAGTCATTATCGGACAAGACCCATACCATGATGTAGGACAGGCACACGGGCTTTGCTTCTCTGTAAACGAAGGAATACCCATCCCCCCATCACTGATGAATATCTACAAGGAGATTCAACGCGACTTAGGCAAACCCATCCCGACCTCTGGCAACTTGCAACGGTGGGCAGACCAAGGTGTCCTCCTGCTCAACGCCACCCTTACCGTAGAGGCACACCGACCGGGTAGCCATCAGGGAAAGGGATGGGAAGAACTGACCGACGCTGTAATCCAAGCCCTCAACGAACAACGCGAACATCTCGTATTCATGCTATGGGGCAGTTACGCACAACGCAAAGGACAATTCATCAACCGACGCAAACACCTTGTTTTAGAAACATCCCACCCCTCCCCTCTCTCCGTTTATCGTGGATTCGACGGCTGCGCCCATTTCTCAAAAGCCAACGCATACTTGACGCAACTAAACCTACAACCAATTGACTGGTGATAGAAAACTATGAACTCAAAAAAATATAGAAAGACTAATAAATAGCTCCATGAAGACTCTTCTTCTCATAGACGCATACGCGATGATTTACCGCGCATACTATGCTTTTATCCGCACACCGCGTATCAACTCCAAAGGAGAAAACACCTCAGCGGTCTTCGGCTTTCTCATCACGCTGGACGATCTCATCAAGCGCTTGCAACCGACCCATCTGGCGGTGGTGTTCGACCCGCACGGACCTACCTTCCGCCACGAGGCATTCGAGCAATACAAAGCCCAACGCGAAGAAACACCCGAAGACATTCGCCGCGCAGTACCGATCATCAAGCAAATTCTATCTGCAAAAAACATCCCCGCCATCGAAGTGACAGGATTTGAAGCAGACGACGTGATAGGTACCTTGGCGCAACAAGGGCAAGCAAACGGCTTTGAAGTCTATATGGCTACGCCCGACAAAGACTATGGACAACTCGTTGATGAACATATATTCATCTATCGCCCGCGCCATACCGGCGGTTTTGAAAAAATGGGACCACAGGAAGTGTGCGCCAAATATGGACTTACTCACCAACGCCAAGTTATTGACCTGCTTGGGTTGATGGGCGACTCAAGCGACAACATCCCCGGCTGCAAAGGCATTGGCGAAAAAAAAGCCGTACAACTCTTGCAACAATTCGGTAACATTGACACCCTACTTCAACACACCGACCAACTGAAAGGCGCATTGCAAAAAAACGTTCAAGAACAAGCAGAAGACATCCGATTCTCACGTTTCCTCGCCACCATCCGAACCGATGTTCCCATCACACTCAATGCAGAAGCCCTCGCCGTAAGACAACCTAACAACGACGCTCTGACTGAACTATACCAACAATTAGAGTTCAACTCACTCCTGAAGAAACAGACATCTTCCGAAACAAAAAACAACCCTTCGGTCGCCCCCGGTCGCAGAAATGCGAAACCCGCCGAACAGACCTTAGACCTTTTCGGTGAAAGCAACGAAAACTACGAAAATACCGAAAACTACGCAAACAACGAGGACGACAGGGACAACGTCCCCTCCCAAGAGGGGGCTATCGCTTCTTACCTGCTCAATCCCGAGGTGGCATACAACCCACATATCCCGCTGGATACCCTGCTTGCCAAACTGCAAGAAGACCCCGCTCTGTGGCGGCTATACAAAGAGGTAGAACTGCCGCTGGTACCTGTATTGCGCGAGATGGAGCAGGCTGGCGTACGTATAGATGTTACCAAGCTACAAGAAGCAGAACACCTACTCACACAAGAGCTACAACAACAGGAGACCGATATTTACCGATTGGCGGGCACACCGTTCAATATCAATTCCCCCAAACAGGTCGGAGACATCCTTTTCGACACACTCCGGCTTGACCCAAAAGCAAAAAAATCCGGACGCGGACAATATAGCACCTCGGAAGAGGTGTTGCAGAACTTGAAAGACAAGCACCCTATCGTAGCGCAGATATTAGACTACCGCGAACTGAAAAAACTCATCTCTACCTATATCTCAACCCTACCTACCTATATCAATCCCGCCACAGGGAAGATACATACCACCTACAACCAGACAGTTACAGCCACAGGCAGGCTATCTTCCTCCAATCCCAATCTGCAGAACCTTCCCATCCGCTCCGAAAGAGGCCGATTCATCCGCGAAGCAGTGATACCCGATGAGGGAGGTCTCTTCCTCTCTGCCGACTACTCGCAGATAGAACTGCGCCTGCTCGCCCATTTCTCGCAAGATGAACACTTGCTACAAGCCTTCTGCGAAGGACAAGACATACATAGTGCTACAGCGGCAAAGATTTTCCATTGCCCTATTGACCAAGTTACAAAAGACCAGCGCCGCAGAGCCAAAACTGCCAACTTTGGCATCATCTATGGTATATCCGCCTTTGGACTTGCACAACAGTTAGACTGTCCACGCACGGAGGCGAAGCAACTCATTGACGATTATTTCGCTGCATTCCCGCAAGTGCAAACCTATATCGAGACCCAGAAAGAGTTTGCCCGCCAACACGGCTATTCGGTTACGCTCTTCGGGCGAAAGCGTTATCTGCCGGATATACATTCGCAGAACGCCACCGTCCGTTCTTTCGCAGAGCGCAACGCCGTGAACGCACCTATTCAGGGAACTGCCGCAGATATAATCAAAATGGCGATGGTGAATATCCATCGCCAACTGAAAGAAAAACACCTGCAAACACAAATGATTATGCAGGTGCATGATGAGTTGAACTTCAATGTACCCGAGCAAGAGGTGGAGCAAGCGCGCCAACTGGTCGTCAGCGAGATGGAGCACGTAGTAAACTTAAAAGTGCCCCTCATCGCAGACTGCGGCGTGGGCAACAATTGGCTGGAAGCACATTAACCGAAACGTCCTACCAAGTGCACATACCTGTTCGTATAAACAGGCATCCTCGCCTGCATGAGAGCGAAAACCGAAAACCTGAATCTAGAGAGTCGAACTCGGATAGCACAACTGCTCGGGCGTCAGGTGTTGCAACACTTCAAAGTAACGTTTTGCCTCATAGCGCGCCATAGGCAAGTCATGCAAGAGGTAGTTACCGCAATCACGCGCAGTAGTACCGGGCACCTCACCTTCATAGTTTGCCACAAAGGCAAACGTCCGTTGCATCAATTCTACAATATCTTCACTCTCCAAATCGCCACGCAGCAATAAGTAATTGCCTGTCAGACATCCCATCGGTCCCCAATATATGACATGGTCTCTCCATTCCGCATCATTGCGAAGATAAGTTGCCGCAATGTGCTCAATCGTATGCAACGCACCTTGTCCCAACGCAGGTTCACGATTAGGTGCTTTCATGCGGATATCAAATGTGGTTATCACCTCATCGCCCACCTTATCCTTCCGGCTCACATATATGCCGGGCAACAAACGCTCGTGGCCAATCTGAAAACTGGGTATCTTATCCATACTATACAAATTATAAATTAAGAGGGTGTGTCAAAATAGCTTGGTACACTCTTTTTTTTGTGATAATATGCATTATGGACATAAAAAATAAACAAAATCCCTACTTTCTCAAGCAAGGATTTTGTCAAGTCACATTTTTTTTGTAACTTTGCACTATATAAATAAAATAATGATGGCAAAGTTACACTTTATTTCTGACATGAGCAAACAAATCGTTCTTTTTCCTCACCGGATGGACGAAAAAATAGCTGCAAATGATCCTGTACGCGTATTAGACTCCTTGAGGGAGCGCAAAGGGAAAAGAGGTTACTTGACAAATAAAGTTAAGTATCCTCTTTTTTCGTACCATATCCACAGTGTATTTAATGTCAAGTCGAAATAAGATTTTTGTCTTGATTTTTTCGGGATTTCTTAACGTAGCGAAAAAAAAATAGTCGCTCAACTTATTTTTTTGAATTATTAACTTAGCTTTCTTTTTCATCCGATGAACAAGACTATAGGGATTTTTATCAACTCCACGTTATTTTAGATAATTGTCCTTTTTTCGTATAACTATTCCTTTATTTATAGCGGATATTATCGGAACATAACCGAGTCTGTAACGGGTCTATAACCTGCCAACAACATTGTCCAAAACACGTCTTATTGTTTTTTTTGTAGACAGTAGTAACATCGTATATTCTGTTCATAAAGAAGAAGGAGTAATTTGCATATTACTTGAGAAACGGGATAGCACCTATAGATGGCATGTTTTTTGCATTGTTATTATGTCAGTATATGTATGATAAGTATAAGACAATGATATACAATATGCTAATATCTTCCTATCGGAAGCACAAAATGACTATTACTATGAAACATTATTCTCTTCTTTTACATTGCTTCTTTATGTTTTGTGGTATCGGATGGACAATTATTCCAGTTCGCGGCGAAGTTGTCTATACCTATCCGAGTATTCCCTATGCTCATGCGGAGCGATTTGGCGCGCCTGTGTTGAACGATACTATCGTATTGCCGGCTGCTTACGGAGTGGGAATGAGCACGCAACAAAAAGGTGGCAATACTGGTGTACGCAAGGTGGCATATCAGCGGACTTATACCGCTGATCAGCCCACTACGGAGTCGCACTATGTTTTGCCACAGCACGCTGATTATCAGATGACGGAAGATTGTCAGGTGTTGACGGTGAATACTCCTTTTGCCTATGGAGCAACCGGGACAGAGGCGAAAAGGCTGCCCGTGCTTGTGTATATCCACGGCGGTAACTACTTTGCCGGCGGAGGAGAGAAGCCTAACACGCAGTTGGCAGAACTCGCGGCGCGAGGGCAGGTAGTAACCGTAAGCATCACGTATCGTTTGGGAATCTTCGGTTATTATTATGCCCCCTCTTTTGCTACTCCCAACTGTGGTTTGCTGGATCAGTTGGCAGCATTGGAATGGGTAAAGCGTTACATTAGTCTTTTTGGTGGGGATGCGGAAAACATCACGCTGGCTGGACAGTCGGCTGGGGCGCAGAGTGTGGTATATTGTCTTGCGGATACGAGTAGAGTAAGCATTAGGCGGGCTGTGGTGTTCTCTGCGCCTATGGGACTGACGACTTCAGCTGCGACCGCCCGCAAGCGCACAAAGTGGGTGGAGGAGTATTTTGCAGCACATTACAACGAGACAAATAACAACGGGCGATATGCCAGAAAACCCGTTATGGATGTACGCACTTGTCCGGCAGATACGCTACTTGCTGTGCAGTTGCGTTACCAAGATACGCACACTCAAGCATGGCACTCGCTGCCTTTCTCTCCGACTGATTTGTCGCAGAAACCCTGCTACGGCGATAAGGTACAATGGCCAGAGCAGGTAGTAGTCTGCGCACAAGAGGACGATGGCAGCATGTTTGGACCGAAAGTACTATGGCCAATGCTCACCTCGGTGGTCTTTACCTCGCCCGCAAAATCGTATGTGCGATACTTGCAGCGAGAAGGTGTTGATGCACAATATCACCTCTTTCGTTGGAAACCGAAGGATTCGCCGATGGGGGCTGCTCACTGCTGTGAACTCCCCCTGCTGCTGGGAACAAGCGAGGAATGGATAGGGACGTGGATAATGGGGACTGTCGGCAAAGAGGAACTAGAAGAAAGGCGCAAGAAGGCTATGGACGACTTCGCACACTTCATGCGAACAGGAAATTGGATAATGGAGTAATGATAGACAATATTGATTATAAATTACAGGATTGCTTAGTTAAGCAATCCTGTAATTTATAATGGTCTTTATTGCGGATAGTGCAGATTGGTATGACTGAGATGCTGCAATACCTCCAAGTAGCGTCTCGCTTCATAGCGAGCCATAGGCAGATCATGCAAGAGGTAGTTACCGCAATCACGCGCAGTAGTACCGGGCACCTCACCTTCATAGTTTGCCACAAAGGCAAACGTCCGTTGCATCAATTCTACAATATCTTCACTCTCCAAATCGCCACGCAGCAATAAGTAATTGCCTGTCAGACATCCCATCGGTCCCCAATATATGACATGGTCTCTCCATTCCGCATCATTGCGAAGATAAGTTGCCGCAATGTGCTCAATCGTATGCAACGCACCTTGTCCCAACGCAGGTTCACGATTAGGTGCTTTCATGCGGATATCAAATGTGGTTATCACCTCATCGCCTACCCTATCCTTCCGGCTCACATATATGCCAGGCAACAAACGCTCGTGGTCAATCTGAAAACTTGGTATCTTATCCATACTATACAAATTATAAAGTTAAAAGCGGATAAACATATCCGCTCTTTCCTATTCTTTTACGGTGCCACGCGGTTGATGTCGCGGGGGAACATTGAGCACTCCTTCACGTTGTTAATACCCAAGAAGCAAGCCGTGATACGTTCCAAACCAATAGCGAAACCACCGTGAGGAGGCATACCGTTCTTGAAGGTATCAAGGTAGAAACGGAAGTTGTCGGGGTTCATGCCGCGCTTAATCATCTTCTCGCGATAGTCCGCCTCCTTATGGATACGCTGCCCGCCTGAGGTAATCTCCAGTCCGCGCATCAGCAGGTCGAAACTCAGCGTCAGCGTGGGGTCATTTGGGTCGTCCATCGCGTAGAAAGCACGGTGTTGGCTGGGGAAGTGGGTAAC
Source organism: uncultured Bacteroidales bacterium (assembly GCA_945949375.1). GTDB lineage: Bacteria > Bacteroidota > Bacteroidia > Bacteroidales > Paludibacteraceae > Colicola. Next base: position 8,189 of record CAMFEN010000029.1, read on the forward strand.
AAACACAAAGTCCGAACCGAACTGCTCCAGCGCGTACTTGCATATCGCACGTTCCTCTTCCGGTGCCAAGTCATCCTCGCCGCGGTGGTCTTCCTCACAAAGGTTATTCTCAAAGAGGATTTCATGCACCTCGCTCAGTTTCCATGCGGGCACGTTCTGCGGTAGTTGCGGCACCGTTGCATTCAGTAGCGCCAATTCGTGGGCACAATCGGTTACCACGCGGTTGATGATAGCATGCAGCAAAGCAGCCTCCAACGTCATCACGTCTT
>CAMFEN010000030.1 GCA_945949375.1 uncultured Bacteroidales bacterium
TGGCTACGGATACTTTCTTGACGGAAGACGGAGAGGCTTGCTTATCGTCTATTGGCTGCCCATCTTGATGGGTAGCAGATTGGTCTGCCCCACCTTGGTTGTCGTAGCCTTCTTTGCGGATGGTCTTTACTTCGTCAGCCGGATATTGGAAACGGCTACCGGAGGTGGTCTTGATAATTACTACCTCTTCGTTCTGAACAAGGATAGTGCCTTGTATCTCCTTTCCCGATTGGAGCACTACTACATCCGCCTGCGCCGTGATAGCGCAGAGCATTAGCAGAGATAATATGAGACGGCGAAAGGGAAACATATCAATTATAATAAGCTTTATTCCGCATGGTAATCTTCAAATTCCTGAATTATATTTAGTACAGTCTGTTGATGGCATAGTTAAGCAGTTGCAGGAGTGAGCCCTTGGGCGTCGGACGAGCGGTCATGCTGTCTGCTGTCTGCGGGGTATGGAAGATGTCAAGCAGCGCAACGGCTTGCGTGCGCAGTTGCTCCATCTTTTGTTGGGTATATGGAATACCTTGGTAGCGCATGACAAACGATTTGATTTCCTCCTCTGCGTTGTGGGCGTTGATATGCTCATCGTGGTTGGCTAAAGCCTCTGCCAGTGTGCGGATATGCTCCGCCTCTTCTCGTGGAGCACGCTGAAGCGAGATAATCAGCGGCAGGGTTACTTTGCCATCGCGGATATCGTTCATGGTGGGCTTGCCTATCTCTTCCGAGTCGGAATAGTCGAAGATGTCGTCTTTCATCTGGAAGCAAAGCCCGAAGAGTCGCCCGAACTCACGCAAGGCAGTGCGTTGCCGCTGAGTGCATCCTGCCGACTCAGCGCCCGCCTCCATGCATGCCTGAAAGAGTTGGGCGGTCTTTTGGTCTATTATCTTGAAATACTGCTCTTCGGTGATCCACATGCTGCCACCCGCGTGCAGTTGCAGCAACTCGCCGGAAGACAGCATCTGCCCCAAGTGGGCAACAATAGAGAGTATCTTGCCGTTTCGTATGTCGGCGGTGATACCGATCACTTTGGCTAATAGGTAGTCGCCCACGAGTACCGCTACTTTGTTGCTCCATTGGGCTTGTACGGATGGTGTGCCGCGGCGCATAGGGGAGTGGTCAACCACATCATCGTGCATCAGCGTGGCGGTATGCAGCAACTCCAATGCTACGGCAGTCTGTAGCGTCTTTTGAGTAACGGGATTGCATATCTTGGCAGCAAGGAGGGTGAGTAGAGGACGCAACTGCTTGCCACGATGTAGGGCAGTGTGCGTCAGCACCTCGTTAAGCAACGGGTTGTCGCTGCGGAGTGTGCTCTCGTAGAGTTGATCGAACAGAAGAAACTCCTGTTCAACGGGTTTGCGTATGAGCGATAACTTATCCATAGAAATAAAACGGCTGCAAAGTTACGCAAAAAATACGATATACGCAAGAAAATCGCACCTTTTTGCACAAAAACGCGCGCGAACTTGCACAAACGAAAAAAAAAGCGTACCTTTGCAGCCATGAAAGAGATATGGCTATATCGGTGGAAGAAATACGGCAAGTATGTGCTTGCGATTGCCGTTTTCGCGGTGGTGATGGTTTTCTTTGGCGACCAAAGCATGATTAACTATGTGAAGCGTGCGCGTGAGATACACCACTTGGAGGAGCAGCGCGACTCCTACCGCGAGGGAATCCAAAAAGCGCGACACGACCTCGATGTACTGCAAAATACCGACAGCCTTGAGCGCTTCGCGCGTGAGCAATACTATATGCACACCGAAAAAGAAGATGTGTATTTGGTGGAAGAATAAGTGATTCAAATTATACCATGAGTTGGAGTAAGATACTTTTGATTGCGGGGGGCGTGGTGCTTTTGGTAGGTGCCGTGCTTAGTATCAGCGGCGTAGAGCCGTGGGCAAACTATGTGCTGATTGCCGGTGCGGTGATTATCATCATCCGAGGCGCCGTCCGCGTCCGCGAGAAAGACGACAAATCGGAAAAATGAAACCACCGGGTACGCAGGCGTCCCGCCTGCTTTGGCACTGAGGACGCAGATGTCTCAACCGCGGTAAACTTGGAACTTGAAACTTGAAACCACCCAATGGACACTTGTCGCATATTAGGGATTGACCCGGGAACGCTGTTTATGGGCTATGCGTTGCTGGATGTGAAGGGTAAGCAGGCTTCAATAGTGGATTTCGGCGTATTGGATGTGCATAAGTTAGACGGACAGTACGCGAGACTACAAAAAGAATTCTTCTTCCTGCAAGACCTTATTGACCGACAACATCCGACCACGCTCGCCATTGAGACACAGTTCGTGGATAAGAACCCTCAGACGATGATTAAGATTGTGCACGCGCAGGGTGTGGCTATAGCCGCTGCACTAAGCCGAGACCTGCCTATCAATGAGTACTCGCCGATGAAAATCAAGATGGCGATTACGGGCAACGGACATGCCACCAAAGAGCAGGTTGCCGATATGCTCCAACGATTCCTGCATATCCCCGCCGAGCAGATGCCTAAGAAACTGGATGCCACAGATGCGCTCGCCATCGCCTACTGCCATTTCCTGCAACGCGGGCTGCCGCTCAGTGATGAGCATGGGGCGAAAGATTGGACGACCTTCGCCAAGCGCAAAGGACTGGCGACCACAGCGGCAACCACTCCCAATGAAAGGCTATTGGCTGCCCTCAAAGGGGCGAAAAAATGACAAAAAGTGTACAATTTGCAAAAAATGATACCTAATTCTTGGTATTCTCAAAAAATAGTTGTACCTTTGCACCACTTTCCAACACGCAGTTCCCAACACGGAGCGAAGCGTGGTTAAATAGTTTATTAACTAACTTTATAAAATTCAACTATTATGGCTTACGTAATTTCTGACGAATGTATCGCTTGCGGTACTTGTATTGATGAATGCCCGATGGGTGCTATCTCCGAGGGCGAGCACTATTCTATTGATCCTGAGGTTTGCACCGAGTGCGGCACTTGCGCAGATGTTTGCCCCAGCGGCGCAATCAGCAAGTAAATAGCAATGCCGTTTTGAATGGTTTTCGGAAAAAGAGGCTGCTTGGCGGTCTCTTTTTTCTTATCCTTAAATTAATTGTTGATGTCGCTCTCTGTCATCTTTTTTGGAAAATGCTTGCGTATGTCCTAAAAAAAGTGTAATTTTGCGCCGTTAATCTTTCAAACAAAATGTCAAAACGGTTTTTCTATATCTCTTTCTTGTTCTTTTTAATCCTTGGCGTCAGCGGTTGCCGGCGTGTGCCGGTGCCAAAGCCTTATGGCTATGTGCGGCTGACCATGCCCGATACTTGCTATGCGAACGCTGTGCCCGCAGGGTATCCGTATCGCTTTGATGTGTCGTGCAACGCAGAGGTGTTGCCTGTTCGCGGCGAGCATGGGGAGCGGTATTGGATAGATCTGCATTATCCTGCGCTGAACGCTACGGTGCATTGCTCCTACCAGCCCGTGCAAGGGAACTTGCGCGAACTGACGGACGATGCCATCCGCTTTGTATATCGCCATGCATCGCACGCTTCGTCTATCCCCGAGCGAGGCTACGAGAATACGGAAACGCGGGTGTATGGCGTATTGTTTGATTTAGAGGGGAATACCGCGTCTTCCATGCAGTTTTTCGTAACCGACAGCCTGCACCATTTCTTCCGCGCGGCGGCGTATTGCGACTGTGTGCCCAACGCCGACTCGTTGGCGCCTGTATATGATTACCTGCACAAGGATGTTGTGCGTTTAGTGGAGAGTTTTGAATGGAGGTAATGCACTATATAGCAGCGGCGAAGGTGGAGCAACGGAAGTTGTTTGCATGGCTGGTAGATCCGGAGAAAGCGGAGGAGCTTTTTGCCGCGGGCAAGATGCCCGCGTCCTCGGGGAATATGCTGATATTTGTGGGGGGAAGCAGTGGCGGTGAGCAGACTGAGAAGGTAGTGAGGCAGTTAAGAGCGCAATACGATGTGCCGGTGGTGCTGTTCCCTGGCAACGTCAGCCAAGTAACGGCAGAGGCAGATGCCTTGCTCTTTCTGTCGCTCCTGTCGGGGCGCAATGCAGAGATGTTGGTGGGACAACAGGTGCGTGCGGCTGAGGCGGTCAAGCAGGCAGCGATAGAGACGATACCGATGGGGTATATCCTCGTGGACGGCGGCAGAGAGACGGCAGTGGCGCGGGTGTCGGGTACCCGACCGATAGCGCAAGAGTCATTGGATGAGATAGTGCATACCGCCATGGCAGCGGAGATGATGGGCAAGCAGTTGGTGTATCTGGAAGCAGGCAGCGGCGCTTTACAGCCCGTGCGCGAGGAGGTGATTCGTGCAGTGAGGGCGGCTATTTCGTGTCCGCTGATTGTGGGCGGCGGTATCCGTTCAATTGAGGAGATGCAGTGTGCCTACCACGCCGGCGCTGACATTGTGGTGGTAGGCAATTGGCTCGAAGAGCACCCCGAGGAATTGCAGAAGTTCGTGGAAGGAGCAGTGGGCAAGGAGCAAAGACTCAAGACACTCAATCCTCAACACACAATCCTCAACGCTCAACCCTCTTCAGACGATGAACGCTATATGGGGATGGCGTTGCGCGAAGCGGAGAAAGCATATGAGGCAGGAGAGGTGCCCGTGGGTTGTGTAGTGGTGGCGCAAGGACAGGTGATAGGCAGAGGACACAACTTGACGGAGACCCTGCAAGATATTACTGCACATGCCGAGATGCAGGCTTTGACTGCCGCTGCGCAGACCATTGGTGGGAAGTATTTGCAAGACGCAGCGCTATATGTTACTGTGGAACCCTGCGTTATGTGTGCAGGGGCAATAGGATGGGCGCAGGTGAAGCGGGTGGTGTACGGTTGTGCGGATGAGAAACGCGGATTCATGCGTTTGGCGCCCCAAGCCCTGCACGCCAAAGCCACCGTGGTAAGCGGTGTCTGCGAAGACGAATGCAGACAACTCATGCAAGACTTTTTCAAGAAGAAACGTTGATAATTGCGTGTGAATCGCAGAGAAATTGTTTAGCATATTAATCAATAATGCCTCTTAAAATCTGAAGAAAAAAATATAGCAATACTACCAAAATAAAACCGATAAATTTGCATATTTGAAAAAAAAGATGTAACTTTGCGGCGTTTTGTGGGTAAATGTAAATTGTTAATCATAAATCATAATGGAAAGACAAAGACGTGTACGTGTTCGTTTTGCGCCGTCGCCTACGGGGGCGCTACATATCGGCGGGGTGAGAACCGCCTTATACAACTATCTCTTTGCCCGTCAGCACGGCGGCGATATGTTGCTCCGTATAGAAGATACGGACTCCACGCGCTTCGTCCCGGGGGCGGAGGAGTATATTATCGAAGCACTTGACTGGCTCGGCATCAAGATTGACGAGGGTATCTGCTTGGATGCCCCCAATGGCAAGGGTGAGCATGGTCCATATCGCCAGAGCGAGCGTAGGGAGATATACCATCAATATGTGAAGCAGTTGCTGGACTCGGGGCATGCATATATCGCTTTTGATACCCCCGAACAGTTAGAGAAGAAACGTGCAGAAGTACCTAATTTTCAGTACGATGCGCGTACCCGCATGGAGATGTGCAATTCCCTGACGCTCCCCGCAGAGGAAGTGGAAAAACGCATTGCACAGGGCGAGAAATACGTGGTGCGCTTCAAGGTAGAGCCTGATGAAGATGTGCATGTGCACGACCTCATCCGAGGCGAAGTAGTCATCAACTCGAACATCCTCGACGACAAAGTGCTGTACAAGAGTGCCGACGACCTGCCAACCTATCACCTTGCGAACATCGTAGACGACCATCTGATGGAGGTGAGCCATGTCATCCGTGGCGAAGAATGGCTGCCGAGTGCGCCGCTGCATGTGTTGCTCTATCGCGCTTTCGGGTGGGAAGATACCATGCCTGCGTTTGCACACCTGCCGCTGCTGCTCAAACCCGATGGAAACGGCAAACTCAGCAAACGTGACGGCGACAGACTCGGCTTCCCCGTCTTTCCGCTCGAGTTCCATAACCAGAAAGACGGCACCGTCTCCAGCGGATATCGCGAGAGCGGCTACTACCCCGAGGCGGTGATTAACTTCCTCGCGCTCCTCGGATGGCACAACACCGGCGACCAAGAGATGTACACGATGGATGAACTCATCGAACAGTTCTCCCTCGAGCGCGTCAGCAAATCCGGCGCGAAGTTCGACTTTGAGAAAGGCAAGTGGTTCAATCACCAATACCTGCAACTGCGCAGCAATGAACAGTTAGCCACAGAGTTCTTGGCTGCCATGCCCGAGGAAGCCAACAGCCTGAGCAATACCCAGAAAGTTGCCCTACCGCACGTCATCGGACTCGTCAAAGAACGCGTGAACTTCGTGGGTGAACTATGGGAGCAGATGAGTTTCTTCTTCGTTGCCCCAACGGAATACGACGAGAAATCGCTCAAGAAACGCTGGAAAGAGGAAAGCCCAAAGCACATGACGGAGTTGGTTGCCCTCTTAGAGAAGCAAGACGACTGGTCGGCAGAGGCGCTGGACAGCGCGGTGATGGGATGGATAGCGCAATATGGCTACGGCGTAGGTATCGTGATGAACGCCTTTCGTATATGCCTCGTGGGTGCTGCAAGGGGACCACACATTTGGGAAATCACCAATGTGTTAGGCAAAGAAGAAACCCTCCGCCGTGTGAAAGTAGCATTGGAAACAATTAAGCCTTAAACGAAGAGCGCGGATGCTCTCAACTCTCAACTATAAATCTCAACTCATATAACGTATGAAAACGCATCTTTATTCAGTTATGGCAGTTGCCTGTGTGATTATGGCAAGTATAGTATGTATCTCTGCGGGAAAGAAACCCGTTACCCTCTTCATGGTCGGCGATTCCACCATGGCAGACAAAGAGGAGTTGGATGCCTCGCCTGAACGCGGATGGGGACAACTCTTCCCCACGTATCTCAACGATGACATCGTGGTGCAAAACCATGCACGCAATGGTCGCAGTACCAAGTCCTTTATGGCAGAAGGACGCTGGGCGGAAGTGCTCGAGAGAGCGCAACGTAATGATATCGTTATCATCCAATTCGGACACAACGATGCCAAGCAAGAAGACCCCAAACGCTATGCCAATATCAACGACTATGAGCAAAACCTCATGACAATGATTGAGCAGGCGAAGAAAAAACACCTGAAGGTTATTCTTTGTACACCGGTATCACGTCGCTCATACAAAGAAGGTCAATACTACGACACCCACGGCGCATATCCCGAAGCAGTGCGTAGAGTGGCAAAGCGCATGAATGTTCCATTGCTCGACCTCCATGCTTCATCTACCGAATGGGTGCAACGCATGGGAGATGACGATAGCAAGGCTTTCTTCATGAATGTAGCTCCGGGGGAGTGCACCAAGTACCCAGATGGCAAAAACGACAACACACACCTCAGAGAGGCTGGAGCACTCGAAATCGGACGACAAGCCGCTGAAATGATTGTGAACCAGAAAATTAAGTTCCTCGCAAAGTATATTAACCAAAACGGACAAGTGCGCTATACCACCCCCTGCAATCTCAAATAAATAATCACTATATGAAAAAAAATCTGTTAGCTTTATTTGTTTGTTTTTGCAGTCTCGTCGCTTATGCCGAGACGATAGAGCCTCTACCGTTCGGCGATATGGAACAATGGACGGTGCGCTATATAAAGGAGTCGAAACTTCTTGGAGGAAAAACGAAAATGCTCTATTGCGTTGCTCCTACCGATACTATTCGCGTGAATTGTCCCTACAACTATGGCAAGATGGGTAGTCCGTGGAGCAGCAGCAATGTGTATGCCAACGTGATTGGCATAGAGAAAGCCGCTATCACCGTTACTCCTGAGATGCGCGAGGAAGGAGGAACCTGCTGCCGACTGGATGTATCAATGTTGGATGTCCAGGTCTTCGGCGTGATAGATATTCAGGTGCTCGCCGCCGGTACGCTTTTCACAGGACGGACTATCGAACCTATCACCACCGCCAAAGACCCCTATCAGAACATTGATTTTGGTGTACCTTTCACCAAGCGACCTACCGCGCTGATTTACGACTATAAAGCAAAAATTTCCGACGAAAACTGGGTGTGGTACGCCAAAGGTATGGCAAAACCCAAGAAGCAACAAGGCATCCACGATGAGGCTGAGGCTTATGTCTATCTACAACACCGTTGGGAGGACGAGAAAGGCAATGTGCATGCTGTGCGCGTGGGGACAGGCTACGAGCGAATCACTAAATCCCAACCTACATGGGTGAACGACCATCGTCTGCCTATCCACTATGGAGACATCACAAGCGAACCATGGTATCAACCATACAGGGGGTACAACAAGAATATGCGCACCATGAACTCAAAAGGGAAGATAGTGCCGATTCAAGAAGAAGGTTGGAACGGCACGTTGGAACCTACCCATATCGTTATCATGCTTACCGCCGGCAAATGCGAG
>CAMFEN010000031.1 GCA_945949375.1 uncultured Bacteroidales bacterium
CAAGAAACAACGCGTCTTGGTCGGCTTGGGTTAGGGAGGTGATAGAGGGCATAGTAACTGTCTTTTCAATATACTTATTTTGAGTTCCCCGAGAAAATAAACATATGACTAATATGCACTTAAAAATAATACGATCAGCCGACCAACTAAACATGTCAGCGAAAGCGCAAAACAAATATATGCTATTATTTTGAAGATTTTGAAAATAGGACTAATCTTGACCTTTTCTTCTTGAAAATCAGATTTCTGTCCTTTTTGTTTTGTGGCTGCTTTTTCAAACTCATTAGCCAAATCATTAAGATTTTGTTCTTGTGTCTTTTGCAATATATACGTTGGTTGAAAGATACATATTATACAAAAGACTAAACACAATAGACTTAACCCTATTCCTACTAAATAGAACCAATCTGCAACATAGTTCTCACCTATATTACCGAATGCTGCTAAAATGCCAAATACTACTCCGACTATACTAGTAAACTGAATAAAGAAATTTTGTTTACTTTCATTTATTTTCTTCTTGGTATCTGCACATTTTGCTAATACTTTCAGTGTAGGAAGATAATTCCTTTGCTCTTCTTCGGAGAGTTTATTATAACTCCCTATTATTTTCTCTGTAATATTCATAATATATGTATTAATTTATTTTTTCATATCTCCAACAATGAGTAGGATTATCCATGCCAGCACGGGCGAGACAAAGAGAGATAAAAGCACCCAACCCAGTGGGTCGCGGTGTCTATTCTTCGCCATGCGCAGTGCGATGTGTACGCGGACGAGATAGACCACGCCAAAGGTAACCACCACTCCCGCAATACCCAGCAGGATTTGCCAAAGGAGCGGGTCGACGACCAAGTGCGATTTCAGTAGGATTGCACTTGTCATTTTACTGGTAGTCTTTTAATTCAAATTTTACTTTATACTTACGTTCGGGATAGGTGGTAGAGGGGTGGCTTTTGTAATAATAATAACTTCGATCGTTATACCCTGATACCTCAATTTTTTTTACCATGCCCGGATCTATGGAAACTCTTCTTGTGAAATCTTGATAGTCAAGCATGTTTTCCTTCATATCATAATATACCATACGCCACTTTATGCCGGTAATAGTTTTATTTGTGTTGTTTTGGAGCGTAATAGTCGCACTACTGGTATAAGCATCATGGGAATATTGAACCATAGTAATTGCGCTCTGCTCCTTGTCCGATGGAGTAGTATTTTCAGAAGCCGCGGTAGTTTGGGCGTTTTGTGATGTAGCGGTGCGTTGTGCGGTAGTGGATGTGCGCGTTGTAGTAGATTTGGAAGAACCTTTTTTCAACTGTTCCAACTCGCTCTTGGTTTGAGCCAGTTCCGATTTTAATTGCTTTACCTCTCTTTGCAGGGCTCTCAAATCCACTTCCAAGTTAATCAAATCTTCTTCAGAGTACGAGAAGTCCGCGTCCTCTCCGGCGACTTCTTGCTCTGTTTCGTCCTCGGTACTTTCAAGACGAATTAAGCCTGTTGACCATAAAACAGTCAAGATGGCAATTACAACAAAGGTAATAATGAGAAAGACTTTCAAGCCTTTTCCCTGTTCTTCTCTTTCTTCGTACATAACTACAAAAATTTATTGTTATGATTATTTTGTAACCTCATGCCAGCAATGGATACAAACAGCAGTCGTCCGTACTCTAAAAGTCGTTTTCTTCGTAACTGTCGAAACCGAACATACCATCGTGATTGTCGTGCGTGCCGCAATTCCAATCATCAGCGTCCGTCCAGTTGCCTGACTTGCGGGAATAGTTGTGCCCTGTCTCTCGCCAGTTTTGATTCAGCGATTCATCCAGCGAATCATCTGAACCAAATAAAAAATCAAATAGTCCCATAGTTTTCATGATTATTGGTTTATAAAGTATTCAAAGTATCGTGAGTTTCCGACGAAAACACAAAAAGCAATGCCACTTGGTCGGCTTGGGTGAGGGAAGTGATACGGGGCATATACTATTTGGCAATTTACAATTTGACCACAAGCGGTCTGAAATGCCTGCGTGCTCGGAGTTTTTATCGTCTGATCCATTCGGCGAGACGGTGGGAGAAGTCCGCTCGCAAGGGTTGGAGTTCCTGCCATGTTACATCTCCGAGACACCAGCCGCGGTCCCATCGTTTAAGTTCGCCGATGAATAGTGGCAGTTCGGCACAATGTTGAGCACGGTACTTATTGCCCCGCGGCTGCCATGTGAAGAGATGGTAATATGCTTGCACGCCCCGCTGCCGGAGGTAGCGCACATAGCGTTTGGATGGGGCTGTGAAAGCATATGATGTAGCGATGGGTTCTAACGCCCAATTAGGATAGAGGAAATAGGAGGCATCATCCGCCTGGCATGTAACGATGACCTCTGCGGGGAGGATTGGCGTTGCAGAAAAAGATTGGGAGATGCTATCCATAGGATTGAGCACTTCTGTTTTTCCTACGGAACGGACTTTGCGGACAGTGGGCATCCATTGCATCCCCATAGCATGCACCTTTTCTTCATAGCGTCTCGCAGCAGCGAGGAGGCTGTCGGCGGGGCAAGTGAGCGGATCTTGCCCGTGGAGTTGCTGCATGAAGAGTCGTGTGCGTTTGGTAGCCACGGAGGCAGACTGTCGGATACCAAGCGGTGCACTGAGAATTAGGGCTTTGTGTATATAGGGTCGGTTCTTCTGTGCAAGGATATCGACCACAGCTTGTGCACCGGCAGATTGTCCGCGTAGGCAGAGACGATTAGGGTCGCCACCCCATAGAGGTATGTAGCGTTTTACCCATTCGAGCGCAAGGAGTTGGTCTTGCATACCAAGGTTAATACTGCCTAAGTCGGGCAGATAGAGATATCCGAATGCCCCGAGGCGGTAACTAATAGTAACGGTAACTATCTGCTCGCTGAGGGTGAACTCACCGAGTTGGGTGTACCAATTCTCGCCTGTTCCCTGTTGGAAGGAGCCTCCGTGGATATGCACGAGGACAGGGTAGTCGGCATGGGGAATCCTGCTTACCGGAACGGGACTATTGATAGTGAGCACCAAACAATCTTCCGAGAAGACAAGCCCCGGCTGGCGAGCGTTTTGTGGGCAAGCATGACCGAGGTGTATATAGGTACGAGTAGAGACCCACGGCAGGAGGACAGGCGGCTGTAGGCGGTCGGCACGGGCATAGGGGATGCCGTGATAGACATAGGCATGCCTGCCGCTGTCTGTAAGGCACAGACATTGGGGAAGCGTGTCCAACGTGTAAGCAAAAACACGAGGGAGGCACAGCATTGCTACAAGAAGGAGACAGTACTTCTTCATATCAGATAAGCGGGGAGGTTAGACTATGCCGCGGGCAGTTTTGATGGTCTCGTATGCTTGGTTGATGATGTGGAATTTCTCTGTGGCACTTCGTTGCACCTCCTCGCCGGCATTGGAGACCTTGTCGGGATGGTACTTCATCGCCATACGTCGATAGGCGCGTTTCACCTCCTCATCGGTGGCTTGCGGAGTGATTTCCAGCGCAGTGTATGCCCAGTTGGGGTCGGCATCGCGGCGGTACATAGCGAGCAGCGAACGATAATCCATCGGCTGTATGCCCAGATGCTCCACTATCGTCTCTACCACTTGCACCTCGCTATCCGCCATCTCGCCGTCCGCCATCGCTACGTCGAGCAGGAGGTGGAGAATCTCCAAGCGCGTGGAGTAGTTAACGTGTTGCGCAATCTGCCGCGAGACGCCTACGGGGTTAATGTCTTTTTGCAGGAGTTCTTTGAGCAATTGCAGCGCATCGCGAGCGCCATCCTCGCCGTAGTTTTTCACGAGGAAAGGCTTGATATGGTTCACCTCTGATTTCTTCACCAGCCCGTCTGCTTTCATCACGCAGGCGATGAGCACGATGAGCGACACGCGGATGTCGCCAACGGTGGCACGACGGTAGTTGGTGGAGTCTCCACCAACAAAGCGGCGATCGTTTTCTTTCGGTTGATCCTCCGCGGGTTGGTCTTTATCTAACTTTTCGAGTTTTTCTTCCAGTAGTATGGCAATGGTTACCCCTATCAGGGCACCTATGGGTCCGCGTAATGCAAAACCCAAACCTCCTAATATCCATCTGTTTAAGTGCATGAGAGTTGAGAGTTTAGAGTTTAGAGAGCAGTGGCACTCATAATTCATAATTCATAATTAACCTCGCATGGCTGTGGCAAGGGCATACATGACGATGCCTGCCGTTACGCTGACGTTGAGCGAATGCTTGGTGCCGTACTGAGGAATCTCGATGCACCCGTTGCAGGCATCTACCACCTCCTGCGCCACACCGAACACCTCATGCCCCAGCACTATGGCGATGCCGTTGAGCGTGGAGGGTTGAGCGTTTAGTGTTGAGAGTTGAGCGTTCTTAACTTCTTCGGCAGCTTGCTCAAGGGTGATGGAGTGGTGCGCTTGCTCTACGGCATAGACCTTATAGCCCCTTGCTTGCAGCGTCTTCACCGCTTCCATCGTCTCTGCAAACGCTTGCCAACTCACCGTCTGCTCTGCGCCGAGGGCAGTCTTATGCAGGTCGTTGTTGGTGCTCAGCGTGTCGGGCTTCGGCGTGATGCCGCATAGGTACAAGCCCTCCAACAAGAAGGCATCGGCAGTACGAAAGACGGCACCCACGTTATGTTGGCTGCGAACATTGTCGAGCACCACCACCAGCGGCAGTTTCTCCGCCTCGCGGAATGCCTCCGCAGACAGACGATTCATCTCTTGTATGGTTAGTTTTTGCATGTTCGTTGATGGTAGAAAGTTGAGATAGTCCGCATTCTCATTCTATGGTGCGGCCTGGAGACCGCACCTCCTTTGCCTATAGCCCTTCGGGCAGGTCGAGGATAATGCGTTTCTGCGGTTCGTCTATCTCTATTATCAAATCTTCGTGCACCGGCAAGAGGCGTCCGTCTTCCAATTCTAATAAGGTGTTGATAGTGGATTCATCCACGGCTGCCACCCTACCCTGCATCTCGTGCGCTTCGTTTAGCACCTCATAGCCCTTCAAGTCCTGCCATGTCATCATCTCCTCCGCCTCCTCGTCAAGGTCGCGGCGTAGCATATACGCCTCCGCGTTTACGAGCCTCAGCGCCTTGGCTTCCGTGTCCACGCCTTTCAACCAAAAGATAAGGCTATCTGCTCCCTTCCCTCGCCATTCTTCCACGCGGAAAGGCACGAAGATACCGTCCAAGAGCAGGATAAGGAAGTCGGCATCGGCTTCGTCCCAATAGGCATTGTCCATTTGGCATTGCAATTCCCCGCTTTTGCCGTGCGGGCGTCGCATCGTGCCGATTCGTATGAGTTCGTTGGCTTGAATCATAATCAGTTGCGTATGGTGATTACTCCGTTGGAAACTATCAAATCGTAGCGCCTCAGTGCCTCGTTGCTAATCCCTTTTTGCGGCGTGGCATAGCCGGTACAGAGGTCGTACTCTTCGCCGCAAATAGGACAAGTGGCAAGCATGCCATCTATCTCTACGGGGGTATCCTGCTTCACGCAATGGGGGCACGCCATGTCGTAGGCACTGTAAGTACCAGAACCATCGATATACACCACCACTCCCGCATAGCCAAAGCGGTCGGTTTCCTTACGGGGCATGGTTTGTCCGTTGAAATGGTAGCCCTTTTCATCCACTATCAAATAGGTATAGATATGCACAAAATGCACATACGTGCCTTCGTAGGTATTGATACGGATATTCACGGGATACGAAGGCACCGAACTGCGGTACGTGGTATGTGTATCGCAGGCTGTTAGAGTAAGGAAAAAAAGCAAAAAGGTTAATCCTTTGAAGAGAAAGAGTTGTATGCTGTTAATACACCGCATCTAAGTTCACTTTGAAGATAAGTACCGAGTAAGGCGGGATATAACTGCTTGTACCCTCCGTGCCGTGGCCTTCGGCTTCGTAAATATCGTCGCTGGTGTATTTTTCCTCGTCGTAACCTAAATAATAAGGTACATAAATCTCTATCACACCCTTGTTGTTAATCTTGCGCAGTCCCTCGGCAAAGCCGCTCACTTCGCTTGACAATGCGAAGGATGCCGTGCCGCCGTCAAATTGACAACCATTAATCAAGTAGCCTTCGTAGGTTACCAATACGGTCTTGCTGTTATCGGGACGAGTATCGGTGGGATTACCCTGATAGATAATCTTATACTGCAAGCCCGTGGAGGTGGTTACCACGCTGTCTTGCGTGGCGTTCTGCGCTAACCAAAGGTCGTTCTGTGCCTTCCAGTCCATCCAGTTGTTCTCTTTGCAGCCCGACAGCATCACCGCCGCCAAAGCGAGACATATAAAAAGGAGTTTCTTCATTTTGAGTTTAGAGTTGAGAGTTTAGGGTATGTCATTGGCAAATCCACGAAGCAGGGTTGAGGATATTGCGGTCTTGGTATATTTGGAAATAAAGTTCCGTCTTATTGTCCTGCTCGGGGTCGGAATAGATGGTGCCGAGCGTCTGTTTGGTCTCTATCTTGTCGCCCTGCTTCACATTCAGTTTGCTCAGGTTGGAATAGACGGAGCGGTAGTTACCATGCTGCACTATAACGGCGTAGGTGTTGCCCACGAGGAAGCAACTCGTTACCTCCCCTTTGTATATCGCCCGCGCCTGCATGCCAGCGGTAGTTTGAATGTAGATACCTTTGTTGTCGGTTACCACATGCTCATACACGGGGTGCTGCTGCTTACCGAACTTGCCGCTGATATAGCCTTTCTCCACTGGCCATGGCAGTTTGCCTTTGTTCTGCTCGAATCCTCCTGCTACGAGTTGTTGCTCTTTGGTGAGCGTGGTCTTGGTGGCAGTCTGCTTGCGGATGGCGTCGTCTATCTTCTTATTGAGTTCCGCGGCTTTCTTCTGCTGTTTCTTGAGTTGGGCGGAGAGGTCTTTCTCTTTCTTTTTGAGGTTGTTGAGCATGCTCTTGTGCTTCTTCTCGTCGCGTGCAAGGCTCTCTTGCTGCCGTTTGCGCGACTGCAATGCCTGCTCTTTGTCTTTGCGATTGTTCTGCAAGGCATTGTTCTGCGCATCTATCTCTGCCTGTATCTGTTCGATGCGCGCCGCCTGCTCTTGCCGGTAATGGGCAAACTCCTGCAAGTAGCGCACACGGCGCACCATCTGCTGAAAGTCGTCCGCCGAGAGGATGAAGAGCAGGGGCGACTGCTGCATGCTCGTGTAGTGCGTCTCGCGGACTAAACGAGCATAGTCGGCTTTGCAACGCTCCAACTCCCCTTGCAGCGAATCGCGCTGCAGACCGAGCAACAGCATCTCATCATCAAGGGCTGTTATCTCGCTGCCGAGAGTGCGAATCAACTGCTTCTGCGTGCTGATATTCTTGCTCAGCAGTTGCAGTTTATTCAGCGTGGAGGTCTCATCTTTCTTCGTCTGCTGCAGCATCTTGTTGGTCTGCTCTATCTCCTGCTGCAGCTGCTTCTGCTTCTGCTGCAGTTGCTTGACAGTATCTGCCGATGCGGCGAGGCTCAGCAGGCAAAGCAATATGTATATTCCGATGCGTTTCATTGTTTATAAATTCTCTACTACCACTTGCTCGTAGCGCGACAGGTCGATATGCTGTGTGCGCACTGGGACATCCGTTTGTTTCTCGGGATACGTTATCTTGAGCGCAATGGTTTTCTCTCCGATGGCGTAGCCTATGAACGGTCCCCCTTGCACCTCGTTGCTCGCTATCTGTTGCAGGTCTTCCCACGTCAGCGAAGGGGCAACATACTTGTTAATATGTGCATAATCCGTTCGCAGGTATTGGTGGTTGATTTTGTCAATGGCTATCAGTTCCTCGGGGGTGGCTTCAAGGCGATAGACCTCTATGCTGAGCATGGGCATGACGCTAATCACGAGCATAGAGTCGCGCACAACCTGCATCGTGCAGTTGGCGGTGATGGTTTGTTCATCCATCGTGAGCGTAGCTTTCGCCCCTTGTATCAAGCAGGTATGCCACGGCTTTTCCTCTTCCGTCGGAGTCTCTGTGGGCTGCGGTTGCACGGCGGCTTGCTGTGTATGGCAACTCGTGAAGCCTATTGCAAAACCCGTGCCAAGTGCTAACACGGTGATGATTTCTATGCCGCAATATGCCATGGTGCGCACAGCCAACCGTGCCATGCCTCGCATAACGCGGAAGAGGCTGTTTTGCAGCATTCGTATGATGAATAGCAGAAATCTCATTCTTTCATAATGATTTTATAGTGCTTCTCTATCTCTTCTTTTTCCTCCTCTGCGGCATTGCGCAGGGCTTTTTGGATATAGAACGCTGCGAGGTAGTCTTGCCCTTGCAGGTGGAGTATCCATGCGTAGGTATCGAGGAAAGTGGCGTTGTCGGGTTGCGCTTGTATGGTGCGGTGGCTCATGCT
>CAMFEN010000032.1 GCA_945949375.1 uncultured Bacteroidales bacterium
GTTTCTGTAACTCAATGAGTTTCACGCCTTGGGTGTTGCGTCCTTGCACACTAATCGTTTCGATAGCCATGCGGATGGCGGTACCCGACTTGGTGATGAGCATGAGGTCATCTGCGTCCGTTACGGCTTCCAAGCCTACCAGCGCACCGGTCTTGTCGGTGATATTCAGCGTCTTCACGCCCTTACCACCGCGGTTGGTGATACGATAAATCGGCTCGCCGTTCTCGTCATCCAGCGCAGTGCGTTTGCCATAGCCTTTCTCGGAAATCACCAGCACGGTCTTGTCTGAATTAGGCTCTACACAAATCATGCCAATCGCGCGGTCTTGTCCGTCTTCGTCCAGCGAAATGGCTTTCACGCCGCTGGCGCCGCGTCCCATCGGGCGCACGGTGTTCTCGGGGAAGCGAACCACCTTGCCGTTGTACGAAGCAATCAGCATCTGGCTCTCGCCGTCGGTCAGCGTAACGCCTATCAGTTCGTCGCCCTCACGCAAGCCGAGCGCGATAATACCGTTTGCACGCGGGTGGGAGTACGACTCCAGCGTAGTCTTCTTCATCAAGCCGTTCTTGGTGGCGAAGATGAGGTAATGCGAGTTGACGTACTCCTCGTCGTTCAAGCCCTTCACATTTATGAACGCGCGCACTTTATCGCCTTTTTGCAAGTTAATCATGTTCTGTATAGCGCGGCCCTTGCTCTGCTTGTTGCCCTCGGGTATCTCATACACTTTTAGCCAATAGAGGCGTCCCATCTCGGTGAAGAACATCATCGTGGAGTGCATGGACGCTTGGTGTACATACTCGATGAAGTCTTGGTCGCGCGAAGCGGACGCTTTCGAGCCGATACCTCCGCGGGTCTGCGAGCGGAACTCGCTCAGCGGCGTGCGCTTGATATAGCCGAGGTGGGAGATAGTGATAACCATATCGTCGTCGGCATACATATCCTCGGGGTTGAACTCCGTCGCCATCTTCACAATCTGCGTGCGGCGCTCGTCGGCATATTTCTCCTTAATCTCGAGCAATTCTTCCTTGATAAGGTCGTAGCGCATGGTCTCGCTGTTAAGCAGGTCGTTGAGGTGGGCAATCAGTTTCTCCAACTCCGCGTACTCGGCCTTCAACTCATCGATACGCAAGCCTGTCAGTTGGCTCAGACGCATATCCACGATGGCTTTCGATTGCAGGTTATCAAGGTTAAAGCGTGCCTCAAGGTTCGCCTGTGCGTCTGCCGGTGTGCGGCTGGCACGGATGATACGCACTACCTCGTCGATGTTGTCCACCGCGATAATCAAGCCCTCCAAGATATGCGCGCGCTCCTGTGCTTTCTTCAATTCGAAGCGGGTGCGGCGCGTTACGACCTCCATGCGGTGCTCAATGAATGCGCCTACCAACTGCCTAAGATTCAGCAACATCGGGCGTCCCTTCACCAGTGCAATGCTGTTCACGGCGAACGACGATTGCAGGGCGGTGAACTTATACAGTTTATTGAGCACCACCTGCGCATTCGCGTCGCGCTTCACGTCAATCACAATACGGATGTCGCGCTTCGACTGGTCGCTGATGTCGGCGATACCTTCTATCTTCTTGTCGCTGACGAGTTCGGCGATATTCTTCACCAACTCGCTCTTCACGATGCCGTAAGGCAACTCCGTGATGATAATCCGTTCGCGTCCGTTGTCCTCGGTCTCGATGTCGGCGTTCGAGCGGATAACAATGCGTCCCCTACCCGTTTCGTAAGCATCGCGCACGCCTTGATAGCCGTATATCGTACCGCCCGTCGGGAAGTCGGGCGCTTTGATATGCTCCATCAATTCGTCCACCGTTATCTCCTCCACGCTCGGGTCTGCGATCCGCGTCTCAATGTTTTGGATATATGCCACGCAGCCGTCTATCACCTCGCCTAAGTTGTGCGTCGGCATATTCGTCGCCATACCTACGGCGATACCGCTTGCGCCGTTCACCAGCAGGTTCGGGAAGCGGCAGGGAAGCACCGTCGGCTCGCGCAAGGAGTCGTCGAAGTTCAACTGCATATCCACCGTGTCTTTCTCAATGTCGCGCAGCATCTCCTCCGCCAGTTTAGAGAGGCGTGCCTCGGTGTAACGCATAGCCGCTGCACCGTCGCCGTCCACCGAGCCGAAGTTACCTTGCCCATCCACCAGCGTGTAGCGCATCGCCCACGGCTGCGCCATACGCACCAGCGTGCCGTAGATACTGCTGTCGCCGTGGGGGTGATACTTACCCATCACCTCACCCACGATACGCGCGCTCTTCTTCGTCGGCTTGTCGCTCGTGTTGCCCAATTCATTCATTCCAAACAGCACACGGCGGTGCACAGGCTTGAAACCATCGCGCACATCGGGCAACGCGCGCGACACAATCACACTCATTGAATAGTCGATATACGAGGTCTTCATTTCCTCGTCTATCTTCACAGGAATAATTCTATCGTTATCTATCATAGGTTATTTATTATTTACCCAAATTTCCGTGCAAAGGTACGACTTTTTTTTGGAATATGCAAATTTTTCGAGCAATAAATGTGCGAAATTTTGCATTTCATACCCTCAGCCGATATCCCCTCGGCAGCGAAGCAGCATCCCCGCAAATCGAAAGAAAACAGCCTTTAAGGGCATTTTGCAGGAGATAACCTTTAATATCTTCGCACGCGCACACGATACTTGCGCGCATACGCGGACGCTTGCCGAATTGTTGCCTCTAAGCAGTTCACAAACAAACAAACAAACAAACAAACAAACAAACAAACAAACAAAAGCTGCCTGACATGAGTTGTCAGACAGTCTCTGTATTTCGCTATATCCGTTCTCCACTACCATGCTCCGCCGGTGCAGTCTTTTTCTGTGAAGTTCAGTTCTGTGGAGTCGCCATGCCAAGTAAAGCGATAGATGTCGTACTTGGTTTTGGGAGGCGGGAAAGAGAGGGGACCATCCAAAAGAGCAAACGCACTATAATAGGTATGTCCTTCTTCGAACTTGGTGTAGGTAGAGCCTCCATAGTCGCCATTGTTTTGGTGTGCGACGACACCATAGTAAATGCGGCTATCCCATTTATTATCATAAAAGAATTGAAACATCTCCACGAAGAACTCTCCCGGGACACGGTATTTCTGCTCATCTCGCAATTCCGCACTATCCACCGTCATTCCCGTCCACGGCACATCGGAAATAATCTTGCCCGCCGTATCTTTGGGATAGACATAGTCCCACTCGCCTCGCACACGATACTGGAAGTCCATCGTCAATACCGACTCTTGCTTGGTGGTGATAGTCTTTAAGAACAACTGTCCGAAAGGTTTGTTGGATTCAGGATCTACGCCGAAGGCAAATATCCAATAGTCGGTATCGGGTTGGAGGAAACAGAAAGTGCGGTTGGTATTACCGTACTGCAATGAATGGGATGAAAAGTCCGCCACAAAAGGCACTAAGTTCTGCAACTCGTTGTTGCGCCACTTTAAGTAGTCTAAATACGCACTATCCAGAGCGAGCAACATAAAGGTCTTGGCAATCTCTTGTGGATTAATACCCTCTTTCACCGGCTGCATACTGACGAGATAGAATGCTTCTCGGTTGGTACTAAACTCGACCTGTACGTATCCGGCAGAGATATTCTGCACATTGATGTCAATCTCTATGTGCTTGGTGTACGCCTTTGCATTCGGATCGCAACTGCATAATCCTATCGCTACCAAGAGCAGCACAAGAGCACTCAGTCGCTTTACGAATTTACGAATTACAATTTGTAATTTAGCAGGCGCGGACGCCTGCGCACCCGTATAAATCATATACTTAAAAATCGTAGTTACCATTTTCTTCTTTCTCCTCGTCAATTAGTAAGGTACGTACATTCATCAGGAAGCGCAGCATACCTGCGATATGGTTGCCATAGTGCCCGAAGTTGTATTGGATATTTCCGTATTGCCACTTGCTTTTGGCAAGCGTTGCATTCACATAAGGCACTATATCATCGTCAATGGAATGGAAGATAAAGACCGGTGCTTTCGGTGTCCACGAGTAGGACAAGATAGAGTTGAGCGTCAGCGCCTTGTAGAGTTCGGATATCTCGTAACTTGTTCTATCCATGCCGATAGGGGTCATCAATTCGTCGGTAACATGCGTGTCAATCAGTTCATTGAGTTGTCCGGTGGTGTATTTCTTGGAGTTAATCCACTCATCCAAATTCTCGTAGATACGCGGCTGCAAAATCTTCGCGAGGTCGAGCTCCAAGTGGTTACCATTCACCACTCCTTGCGTCATCAGCGGCACCGCACAGGGATAGGAGGCATAATTAGTCTCAATAAAATTGTCGTATGTCGCTTTCACGTCATAGGGTCCTCCGCCGGCAAAGACGCGTCGAATCTTGATTTGTTCGGCATATCGCATCTCTATCATGTGTTGCACGCCCATTGTTACTGCGCCGCCTTGTGAATAGCCCATCAAGTAGATGTCGTCATGCTCGGGTGCCAATCCGGCTTTCTGCATAAAGGGCAGCACTTGGAAATACATATCCAGCACATTCGTTGCAGTAGTCTCTAACACGAGATAGGGGTGCACCATGTGTGCCGTAACGCCGTAGCCGAGATAGTCAGGGATGATGAGAGCATATCCCAAGTTGACCAATATCCCTTCGAGCGAGAACGTTTGGCTGGGTGCCTCTTCGTTGGCGGCGATGGTGTAGTGAGACACAAGGATATAGCGTTTGAACTTCCCATCAGCCGGTAGGATGACCTTACCCGACAGCGTGATAGGATTTCCCTCGGTATCCACAGAGGAATAGGTGCCCGCTAACTCTATTGCCTTCTTGCCATTTCCCCAATCCGCCAACTGTTGCACGATGGCATTCATGTTGGTGGATGACGCGCGCATAGGTGCCGGCATGGAGTCAGCCGTATTCTGCGGCAGCGCGGACGCCTGTGTAAAGAGCTCCTGCTGCGCTGCGCTCCATTGGATATTCTCCATATCGGTCGTCTGCTGCGAAAGCACATGGAAGGTGCCTTCTCCGGCATCTACATTGGAGAAGTCCACCAAACGGACATTATCATTGTAGCATCCTGAAAATAGTAGTGAAAGTCCAAAAAACAAGAAATATATACCTTTTTTCATAGTCCCTTATAGATTATTTTCTTATTACTCCGAACACTCTGAAAACTCCAACAATTCAGAGCATTCGTCCTCCTAATTATTAATTCTCAAAACCTTACCCCGAAAGAGGCAGTAAAGATACGCGAATCAAGCAGGTATATCTCCTGTTTGTTGGCGAGGGAGAACATCCCGCCTAACTCCACGCTGCCGAAGATGTGGTCATTTCCCACGCTCACGCCGAGCAAGGTCAGGTTGAGCACAGGTGCGCAGGCTGTCTCGCGTCCTTTGTAGTCCTGCTCCGTGCCTGTGTTGATGTTTAATCCAAAGCCAAGTCCGGAATAAAGACGCACGAAGTTCTGCTCATAGTAGGTGAAGCGTATTAGCGGCATCAGGGAGATGTTTGCGAACCAAGCGGTATAAAGTTTCTCCAACTCGTTTCCCGCCGCATCGCGCGGCACTTTGTCCCAATACACGCCGCCGTAGTCCAGCATTCCTCCCACGCCAAACCAGAAGTTCACGCGGTATAAGTACTCCGCAAACCAATGTTGCGTATATCGGTAGTTCTTGGCAATGACATCCCCATTTATGCCCGGCAAGAGTGTTTTCTCATGCCAAACGAGGGTCTCAAACATCATATCGCCCCACCCTACTCGCAACTCATTTCGCTGATTAACAGGCGGATAGACCTTTTTCTCCTTATGGTGTTGCGTCGGCGAATTGGCATTGGAATCCGACTGCGCCGCGATAGGCGTTGTCCAAATGAGTCCCGCCAGCAGCACCACACAAGATATGTTATGCCATTCAATTTTCATAAACGTATATTCATTTTCGCTGCAAAGTTACAATTATTTCAAGTAATATGCAAATTTTTAATGATTTTTTTGGGTGAAAATCTGTTTTTGTATTAATCGATTGATTTTCGAACTGCGCGGGTAGAACGAGCGTTTTCGCTGCGGAGCAGCGGAGGAGGAACTGCAGTCCCATAGCCCTGCTCTATAAAGATTGCGCAAAACAGTAGGACGGCTGTCCGGTGAGTTTCCGACGGAAACGATTGACACGCTCTGCGGGCTGTATGGCAAGTAAATGCACCATATCACTTATCAAGGTTGCTTAATCACCTACTAATCACCTACTAATCACCTACTAATCACCTACTATATTCAAGTTGCAAATTCGATGAAAAAAGTGCAAAGATATTTGTAGGAGAGAGCAAATCATGGAAATTATTTGGATATATCAGGAAAAAGCAGTACCTTTGCAGGCTGCAAGCGAGTTTGTTTCAAGTATCAAGGCTATGGAGATTACAGAACTTCGTGCGCTCTTCGGGCACCATCCCGAAATAGGCGCTATACATAAGGAACTGTCGAAAGGCGGTGAGCGGCATGTGTTGGTGAGCGGTCTGCACGCCTCGGCACGCAGTATAGTGCTGTCGGAGATATGGGGTGGCGAGCATGGTGCCTCTTTGCGACCGCACATGGTTGAGGCCCCCCGCTCCATTAGTCCTTCCGCAAAAGAGCAGGGGCGTTGTAGGGTGCTGGTGTATATGGCAGACAACGGGGACGAGGCGCAGTATGTGTATGCCGATTTGAAGCAGTTGCTTTCCGATGAGCCATCCGTGGGGGTGTACTATTTTCCTACTGCGCACCGTAGGCGGCAGGGCGTGGACGAGGCGCTGGCGATACAAAGGACAGAGACGCTGGCGCGGCTGTGTCCCCCGATAGATCGGGACAAGCAGGCAGAGGGCGACTATATCGTAGTTACCTACCCTGAGGCGGTGCTGGAAGAGACGCGTGCGCCGGTCCGCTTAGCCGCGCAGACGGTGGTGTTTCGCGTGGGGCAGACGGTGCAGATTAGCCGCGTGGGGCAAGTGCTGAGCGAGTTGGGATTTCAGCGGGTGGACTTCGTGTACGAGCCCGGGCAATACGCCATCCGCGGGGGGATAGTGGACATCTACAGTTATTCGCATGATGACCCCTATCGGTTGGATTTCTTTGGCGACGAGATAGACAGCATTCGCGAGTTCGATATCGAGAGCCAACTGTCGAAGGAGAGAGTGGCGGAGGCGCAATGCGCCATGATGCAGAGCGAGACGGCGGAGCAAAGCAGCCTGTTCGAGTACCTGCCGGAGGGGACCGTGTTCGCGAGCAACGACTTCTCGATGGTGGAGTACAAACTGTCGGGGGGCAAGTTGCAGGTTTCAACAATCTTCTGTCGGACAGTGGAGTTTGCGGAGAAGTCACACTTCCCGACGCATGTGCGGGTGGCGTTCGACACACTGCCGCAACCTGTGTTTCATAAGCAGTTTGACCTGCTGACCGACGACCTGAGGCAACGGATTGAGGCAGGGTATCATGTGTATATCCTGTCGGAACAGCAGAAACAGACTGACCGACTGGCGGCGATATTCGAGTCGATAAGCGGAGAGGCAACACTACACTCAACTCTCAACTCTTCACCAATCTCCTTTGTCCCCGTGAGAGGCGTACTGCATGAGGGGTTTGTGGATAACGGACTGAAGATTTGCTGCTACACCGACCATCAGATATTCGAGCGTTTCCACCGCGTGGCACTCACGAGCGAGAACGCCCGCCGAGGGAAAGCCATCATCACTCTGAAAGAGATTAACCAACTGCAAGTGGGCGACTATGTGGTGCACTCCGACCACGGCATCGCGAAGTTCGGCGGACTGGTTACCACCACCGTGAACGGCAAGCCGCAAGAGATGATAAAACTGGTCTATAAAGACAATGCCGCGGTGTTTGTCTCTATTCATAACCTGCACAGAATCAGTAAGTACAAAGGCAAAGAAGGGACCGAGCCGACTATCTCGCGGCTGGGCTCCGGCGCGTGGGAGCGGCTGAAAGAGCGGACGAAAGAGCGGGTGAAAGATATCGCGCGCGACCTAATCAAACTATACGCTACGCGCAAGCAGCAACAGGGCTTTGCCTACACGCCCGACGGCTATATGCAACACGAGTTGGAGGCGTCGTTCCTCTACGAAGACACGCCCGACCAAGCGAAGACGACCGCCGACGTGAAGCGCGACATGGAGAGCCCTATGCCGATGGATAGGCTCGTGTGCGGCGATGTGGGATTCGGCAAGACGGAAGTGGCGATGCGCGCCGCCTTCAAAGCCGCCACTGATGGCAAGCAGGTGGCGGTATTAGTGCCGACGACGGTGCTCGCCTTGCAGCATTACAACACCTTCCGCGAGCGCATGAAAGACTTCCCC
>CAMFEN010000033.1 GCA_945949375.1 uncultured Bacteroidales bacterium
GTTGGCTCAGTATGCGGGCCATGCCGATTGGGAGCACTATCTGGCGCATTTGGCTGCCGCAGACGGCGCAGAGTCAGACACTTTCGCGGGCGAAGGTATCCGCACGGGAGAACTGCAAGTGGGCGACCGCGTGCTGCTGTCGTGGTTACCCAACCGCCGTTGCATAGTGCGCTACGAGGGCGAACTGCGCTATGTGGTGGAAGAGCAGGAGAACAGCAAACTGCGTGCCGGCGACCGCTTTGAGGCGGCGTGCTTTCTGCTCGGGCAACCGATGTATCTGGATAATCTTGTGCGTGGGGATATGCCCGCTACCTCGTATGTGGCAGGAAGTAAGCACGGACTTCATCGCGTGGAGAAACTATGACAACGGACTCTACTTCTACCTCTGGCTTCTTGAATCCCGAAGACCTTACCTCGCAGTGGGCGGAGGTTACACTCCTTCAAGCGCGCAGGCGCAATGTGCTGTATCGCGCGAAGCGCTACGGCAGGTGGTTCATCCTGAAGACGCTCAGCGAGGACTGCCAAGACCTGACAGACTATCGTTTGCTCCAAGAGCGGGAGTTTCAGATAGGTTTCTCGCTCCACCATCCGAACATTGTAGAGACCTACTCTATAGAGGAAGTGCCCACTGTGGGGCGCAGTATTGTTATAGAATATGTGGATGGCACCACGCTCGCGCAATGGCTTTCTACGCGCCCCTCGTATGGCGCAAGGGTACGGATATGGAACCAACTGACCGATGTGCGGGAGTACTTAGAGAGCCGCCAGATGGAGCACCACGACCTGAAAGCGGATAATATCCTTATCACCCGCGATGGGAAGTACCTCAAGCTGATAGACTTTGGTCTGAGCGGCACAGAGGCAGGTCGCTCGGATGAGCGGGACCTCTCGCGGCTGTATCGAATGCTGTTCCCGAACAGTCTGCAGCGCATGTGGATGCGCGGCGCGAAATGGATAGGTGGGATGGCGATAGTGTGTGCCATCTTGCTGGTGATGGCTATCGTGTTTCTATTGGTCAGGAGAGACCGCATTGCCGCGTATATGCAACAAGAGCAGACCTTGCAGGAGATAAGCAGACAATACGAGGTAGAGGCGGAGAAGTGGCAACAGGCAGCGATAGAAGCGAAAGAGCAGTATGAATACTATCAAACTGCCAATATCCAAGATGAGCGCACCCGACAGGAGAAAGCTCTTGAGGAGGTGAGTCGCCGCTTAGACACAGAGTTTGCAGTATGGGATAAAGCCATAGCAGATGCAGACCCTAAGACCTATATGGAGATACTTGAGGTGTTAAATTCCATGATACAAGCCTCGTGGGTGATACGCGATTCGTTCATCAACTGCTATCCCGAGAACGACCCTCTGCACTATACCATCTTCGACCTGTGGACGCAGCGGAGTATGGAAAAGCAGAATGAGATTCAGCAGCGTTTCCTTCCCTGAAAATGGTGCATTATGCCTTATCCGGTTAGCAACTGTACGGACGGATATCCGTACTTTATAAGCACTCTGTTACGAGACGGTAAGCCGTCTATCTCGAAAAAAGGACGAAAAAAGAACGAGGGAGTAACAAGCCAAACACGGCAACGACACGGCAACGACACGGCAACGACTCGAACCAATAAGCAGAGAAGAAGCATGTTCCGTCTCCGCAGGCAATAAAGGAGGTGCGGTCTCCAGGCCGCACCAAAGAAGAAGGATTGGCTTTTAGTTTCTCAGCAGATGTCGGATGGAGTCCCATGAGAGAGAGATTTGGATACAGCCCATTGCGTAGGGGGCTATCTCATAGGGATTATAGACGTAAGTGATGCCCTCATCGGTTACATAGAAATTCTCGTTAGGCACCACGTCAGCGACGCTGTAGCCCAGTCGGCGCAAATCTTTCTTGGTCTCTGCTTCATCGGTCTGTGCGATGAGGGCTTCGAGCAAGAGGGTTTTCAGCTGTTCGTAGTAATCATCGATGAAAAGGTCTTGTTCACTCACCGCGTCGCCCGTCTGCAAATCGTAGTTTTGGATAAGCAAGTAGCGGTTTCCGTGGGCACCGCCGGTATATTCGTACACGTCCATAGCATAACTCCAGAGGGATGGGATATTGTTTAGTGGTAAGCAGTTGCCTATTGGTGCTGCGGAGATGATGAGTTCTTCGTTAAAGAGCGTTTCACCGAAGGATTCATCCTCGTGGTCGATAGCCCACTCTTGGAGAAGTGGTAAGTTGTTTTGGATATACTCGTTATGCTTCATGGCAGCATATGCCTCTATCGCCTGCTGCGGACGCATGTCGAGGAAAGCATCGCCCAACACCGTTTGGCAAACGGCACGTTGCAGTTTTACAAGCACCTCGGCGGAGGCATTGACAGCCACCGGGTAGGCATAACGGATGGAGAACGTGAGATTACTCTCCTGCCCATCCTCAAGATACGCTACCTTTTCGAAGATGTATTCCTTACAGAGCACTTGCGGCATGGAGAGGCGATGTATAGCACCAGACAATGCCGCTACCATTCCTACCAACACGATGGTAAGCCATGAATAAAGAATGTCTTTTCGCATGTTTAGTTGAAAGTTTATTAGCAGGCTGCCTGCGCACCCGGACAGTTAGAAGATTAGCGAAAGGAGAAGTATTTTTGCCCGATGAAACTGATAGCCACCGTGATACAAGTGATGAACATCTTGCTGGGCGTGGGATACCAACCAAAGAGTTCTACGCAGAGTTTCAAGCCGAAATAGTTCACCAGCAGGTTTACCGCCACGATAAGGATATAGCGTCCAAACTGTCTCCATCCGCGGAGCGAAGATTGAATGAAAGTAACATACTTATTGAGCCAAAAGCCTGTCAGCAGGGTGATTGGGAAAACAATACATAGCGTGAGTATATGCGGGGTTATACACAGTTCGAAGCCGCAGAGGGTGAAATACTGCAAGTCGTGTCCCACGCCATAGTTGTAAATCAAGAAATAGAGCACCCAGTCAAGCACCATATTCCCACCACCACAAGCAGCATAACGAAACAATTGCTCAGGAATGAACTTATTGAAAGGGAGATAGAAAAAATCAATAATTTTTGTAATAAATCGCGCTAATGCTTGCATTTTTGAAAAAAAAGTAGTAATTTTGCCGCCGAAATGAAATCGCTTGCAAAATTACAATAATTTTTGGAAATACGCAAGCGGAGGAAGAAAAAATTGAACGATTAGGTTATGGACGATTATCACCAAGAGAATGCAACAAGTACGCGCCAAGAAATTTTTGGGTCAGCACTTCTTGAAGGACCTGAGTGTCGCCCAACGGATTGCTGAGACCATTTCCTCCGGAAGAGTTCTGGAGATAGGACCCGGTATGGGAGTTCTCACGCAGTTTCTACTGAAAAATCCCGATATAGACTTGACAGCCATAGAGATAGACCGCGAGAGCGTGGTTTATCTCAAAGAGTGGTACCCTGAACTGCACCTGATAGAAGGTGATTTTCTGAAGCTCGACCTCGCCACGCTATACCCAGATGGGGAATTCTGCGTGATAGGCAACTATCCCTACAACATATCCAGTCAGATATTCTTCAAGGTATTGGAGAATAAAGACCGTATTCCCGTCTGCTCGGGGATGATACAGAAAGAGGTGGCTGAGCGTTTGGCGTCGAAGCCGGGCAACAAAGCCTACGGCATCCTATCTGTGCTGCTGCAAGCGTATTACGACATAGAATACCTCTTTACGGTGGATGAGCATGTTTTCAACCCTCCACCAAAGGTGAAGTCTGCCGTTATCCGCATGACGCGTAATAGTCGTCAGCACCTCGATTGCGATGAAACGTTGTTCAAGCAAGTAGTGAAAACGGCTTTCAACCAACGGCGCAAACAGATGCGCAACTCCCTGCAATCATTGGTAGGTAAAGGAAATCCCCTATTGGAAAACCCCATCTTCACCAAACGACCGGAGCAACTGAGCGTGGAGGAGTTTGTGGAAATAACAAAGATGATAGGCAGATGCTCGGGTGCGCAGGCGTCCCCGCCTGCTTGAAATAGCAGGTAGTCAGAGTAGGGGCACTCATAATTCTTATCTCCGCTACGCTCCGAACGATTTTTTCATAATTCATAATTAACAATTCCCATGGCAGAACTTAGGATATTCTATAAAGACAGTGAGAAGATAAAGGTGGCAAAGACCATCAATATGCTCAAAGAACTGGATAAGAAAGATATTATCTGGATAGATTTGTTGGACGTAAGCGACAAGACGGAGGATACGCTGGAGGGCTTCTTGAAGATTGATATTCAGGAAGATGAAGAAATGGAAGAGATTGAGATGTCGTCACGATACATACAAACCGACGATTCTATCGTTGCTAATAGCAACTTCCTTACCGCCAATTATGAGATGGAGCCTGTAAACTTCATCCTGAAAAACAGCATATTGGTAACGAGCCGCGACGTGGAGTTGGCATCGTTCAATGAGACGGTGAAGAAGATGTTTGTGAACACCCGTAATTTTCCCACGGGCTACCATGTGTTAGTAGCATTGATGGAGACACGTGTGGAGAAGGACGCCGACATGATTGAGGACGCGACGGACATGATTACTACGTTGTCCCAGAAACTGACCGGACATAACGGTAGTGTGGATGAGGATGTGCTGATACAAATCAAGGACTTACAGGAGAAGGTTACTATTATTCGACAGAATATCATGGATAAACAGCGTGTGATAAGCAACTTCCTCAAGTGCGATTTCTTCCCCGCTGAGTTGCAACCGCGATTGACGATGATTATCAAGGATATCAATTCGTTGTTCGACTACACACGATTCGGATTCGACCGCTTGGACTACCTGCAAGATACTTTCCTCGGTTTGGTTAACATTGAGCAGAACAAGATTATCAAGATATTTACCGTGGTGAATGTGGTATTCCTGCCTCCGACGCTGGTTGCGAGTCTGTATGGTATGAACTTTGACTTTATGCCCGAACTTCACTGGTACTTAGGCTACCCGTTTGCTATCCTGCTGATGGTAGTATTCACAGTAGCTATCTTACTCTATTTCAAGTGGAAAAAGTGGCTTTGAACAAGTTTTCGACAATCGATATAGAAAACCTGTTGAATACGTTTAGAAAGCAGGAGTTTTCAAATCGTTCTACTTATCATCTACAAACGACGATATACTGAAAAGTATTGAAAATCTTTGTGTTGTAGGGTTTATGAACTATTTGAACACAATAATATAATCAAAAGAATTTTAATTAAAAAGATAATAATATGATAAAAGACGAAATCCGTCAACTCTGTCGAGAGAAGAATGCGATTATCATGGCGCATTACTATACTCGCCTTGAGATACAAGATGTGGCTGACTTCATTGGCGATTCGCTGGCTTTGGCGCAGAAAGCCACCACGGTGGATGCGGATATTATTGTGATGTGCGGCGTGCATTTCATGGGAGAGACGATGAAGATACTATGCCCCGATAAAAAAGTGCTGATTCCAGATATGGCTGCAGGATGTAGCCTTGCGGACTCATGCAAAGCGGAGGATTTGGCGAAATTCAAGGCGGAGCATCCCGAACACATGGTGGTGTCGTATGTGAACACCTCGGCGGCGGTGAAAGCCCTAACGGATGTGGTGGTTACTTCCTCCAACGCGCGTAAGATAGTAGAGCAACTGCCTCAGGATGCGAAGATTATCTTCGGTCCGGACAAGAACTTAGGGAACTATATCAATAGTGTTACGGGTCGGGATATGTTGCTATGGGACGGTGCTTGCCATGTGCATAGCCGTTTCTCGTTAGAGGCGTTGCTTGACTTGAAGAAAAAGAATCCGGATGCACCGGTATTGGCACATC
This sequence comes from uncultured Bacteroidales bacterium, assembly GCA_945949375.1. Lineage (GTDB taxonomy): Bacteria > Bacteroidota > Bacteroidia > Bacteroidales > Paludibacteraceae > Colicola. The sequence goes on from CAMFEN010000033.1 coordinate 5,827, forward strand.
CTGAGTGTAAAGCCGTAATTTTGACGCAGGCGAACAAAATAGGTTCGACCAAGGCATTGCTCGATTTTGCCATTTCAAGCCCGCAGAAGCAATTTATTGTGGTTACAGAGAGCGGAATCTTGCACGAGATGCAGAAGGCTTGTCCTGATAAGGAGTTTATCCCTGTGCCGCCAGAAGCTACTGAGACGATAGGTTGCCACTGCAACGAGTGTGAGTATATGCGTTTGAACACGCTGGAGAAACTCCTTGCATGCTTGCAGACAGAGCAGCCGGAGATAATTATCAATTCCGAACTCGCAACTAAAGCGCTGAAACCCATCCAACTGATGTTGGAAATGAGTTAAATATCTTTTGAACTTAGTGATTAAAAAAATAATAAGCAACCTATGAGCAAGAACTTAGTCATAGTGGAGTCTCCGGCGAAAGCAAAGACGATAGAGAAATTCTTGGGAAAGGACTATCACGTGCTTTCCTCGCAGGGGCATATCCGTGATATTGAGCCATTGGGGAAGAACAGCATGGGTATTGATTTTGAGCATGGCTACGCCCCCAACTATGTGATAGACCCTAAGAAACACCACCTTGTGGAGACGCTCAAAGCCGAGGTGAAGAAAGCCGATACAGTGTGGCTTGCAAGCGATGAAGACCGCGAAGGAGAGGCTATCGCATGGCACCTGAAAGAGGTGCTCGGGCTGGATAAGAAAGACACGAAACGCATTGTCTTTCACGAGATTACAAAGTCTGCCATCCAGCGCGCCATTGAGCAGCCGCGGGATATAGACTATAACCTTGTGAACGCGCAGCAGGCACGCCGTGTGCTGGATAGAATAGTCGGTTTCGAGTTGTCGCCCGTGCTATGGAAGAAAGTTACTGCGGGCTTGTCGGCAGGGCGCGTGCAGTCGGTGGCGGTGCGGTTGATAGTGGAGCGCGAGCGCGAGATAGCTCATTTCAAAAGCACCGCACAGTACCGCGTAACGGCGGAGTTTTTGTTGGAACAAAGAGCCAAGAGCCAAGAGCCAAGTCGAATTAGTTCCGGCTCTGAGAAGGAAGGGATGTCCCCTGTGCTTCGGGCAGAGTTGAACCATCGTTTTGCTACGGCAGAGGAAGCGAGTGCGTTCTTGGAGGCATGTGCAGGAGCGGAGTTCTGCGTGCGCGATGTGCAGAAGAAAAACGGCAAGCGTACTCCCGCACCGCCTTTCACCACCTCTACTCTACAACAGGAGGCAGCGCGAAAACTGAAGTTCCCTGTGTCGAAGACCATGCGCTTAGCACAGTCGCTCTACGAGGCAGGACATATCACCTATATGCGTACCGACTCGGTGAACCTCAGCAGTCTGGCACTCGCCACGAGCAAGCAGGAGGTGCTGGCAGAATACGGAGAAGCCTATCAAAAGACGCGCCAATACCACACGTCGAGCAAAGGCGCCCAAGAGGCGCACGAGGCGATTCGTCCAAGCTACATGGACAAGCGCAAGGCAGGCGAGACGGCAGACGAGCAACGGCTCTACGAACTGATATGGAAGCGCACTATTGCCTCGCAGATGGCGGATGCCGAGATAGAGACGACGCGCGTGGAAGTAGGAGTTCTATCGCCCGTCCAGAGCGAGCAGGAATGGGTCTTTGTCGCTACCGGTGAGGTGGTTACTTTCGATGGTTTCATGCGGGCGTATGTGCAGAGCAACGATGATGCCGAGGAACCGACCGCCACGCTACCGCGCGTGAGTGCAGGGCAGCACCTGCTTGCGCAGGAGGTTACCGCCCTGCAGACATTCAGCAAACCCCCATATCGCTATACGGAGGCAACGCTCGTGAAAAAGATGGAAGAACTGGGTATCGGTCGCCCTTCTACCTACGCGACCATCATTGAGACCATCCAATCGCGCAAGTACGTGGAGAAAGGTAACGTAACGGGACAGAAGCGCGATTTGAAGATACTGACGCTTCGTGATGGCAAGATTAGCAAGACGACCAAACAGGAGATGGCAGGTGCGGATAACCAAAAACTGCTACCCACGGATTTGGGCTGCATCACCAACGACTTCCTCGTTGCACAGTTCCCCGAGATATTGAGTTACGACTTCACCGCCAACGAGGAAGCTAACTTCGACAAGATAGCTGAAGGCGATGCCGACTGGGTGAAGACAGTGGATACCTTCTACAAAGCCTTCCATCCGATGTTGTCATCCATCCCCGCCGGCAAGATTGCGGGGCGCGAGTTGGGCACCGACCCCGAGACGGGAGAGCCCGTAGTGGCGAAGATAAGTAAAATGGGACCTTGCATCCAAATAGGCGGCACGGACTCAGAAAAAGTGCGCTTTGCATCGCTCAAGAAAGGGCAGTCTATCTTCACCATCACGTTGGATGAGGCGCTCGACCTTTTCCATACTGCCCTACCCTATACGCTGGGCGAGTTATACGGCGAGGAGGTGGTAGTCGGCGAAGGTAGATCGGAAGAGCGTCGTGTAGGGAAAGGGTGTAGA
>CAMFEN010000034.1 GCA_945949375.1 uncultured Bacteroidales bacterium
GTGCAATGTGCCTATGTCTTCCTACCAAGGCTCGGGACATTATATCGCTTTTCGCGCCGTGGGGTCGTCTGCGAATGCGAAGGTAAGTTGCAACCATATCGATGCGATTCGTCTTGGCGAGCCCGACTGTGGGGGCATGAAATCGCTTTTTGCAATAGCCACCGGCACAACTACGGCGCTGGTGGATTGGGAAGTTAGAGGTAAAGCCTCGGTGGATATAGAGGTATATGATGTCGCTACCGAAACCATGGTGTTCAGCAATACGTATACCACCACTCCTATTACGCTCACCAATCTGATACCGAATACTGAGTATGAAGTGCGTGCGCACCAGTCTTGTGAGTCGGAGGCGAATCCGATGACGGCGCGTTTCCGTACCGAGTGCGCAGCGGTTACGCCTGAGCAGTTAGGGGTTGTACGGTTTAATACCGCCGATGACCTGTTCTGTTGGGAGGTAGGTATTTACGTCCCTGCTTCATCAAGTTCGGCAGCACCACCATCGGTGGTGAAAGATGCTTTCTTTGGGCGCGTATTGCAAATGAAGAAGCAGGCGAACACCGAGACGCAGAACTATGGTAACTCCTACTATGCAATTATGCCGGAGTTGCAGGTGGATGATATTCGCCAATGGCAAGTGATGTTTGAAGCGGCGACCAATGTGCAAGATACGGTGAACGTGAAGCAATTATATGTGGGTATCGCATTCAATACCACCGATTTATCTGCCTTGGAGGTGATAGATACCATTCCTTTGCAATATGCTGCTGACTCTACTGATTTGCGGAGTTATGCCATTTCATTTGACCAGTATGAGGGAGACTATCTTGGTCGCCAAGGAAAGTATGTGGTGTTTATGATTAATGCACCGGAAGGTTATTCGGATATTGCGATTTTGGATAATGTGCGGATAGTGCCTGCTGCGACATGCCATCAGGTGGTCGATTTGGCGGTATCATCCCTCTCTGCGCATACGGCAAGTTTGACATGGTCCACTACGACATCTGAGTCGGAGTTTATTTTATTCGACAAGCGTTGGGATGGTAGTGCGGACATGGAACCTGTGGTGCGTCAGGTGGTGCAAGGAACCCATATCGATTTGACTACGTTGCAAAATAGTACGGACTATTTCGCATATGTGCGTCCGATTTGCGGGGTAGGAGATACAGCTATTTGGTCGGCACACACCCGAATGAAGACGTTGATTGGCATCCCTTATGAGGAGCCGGTGGAGCGCACTACGAAACTTCAAACCGAGGGATGGAAAGTATATTCAGGCAATGCGCTTGGAGCCGATACATTTGATGTTAGCCTGATGTCGTATAGCACTGCTTCGTATGCATGGAAGGTGGCATCTACAGAGCAAATGTCGCGCTTGAACGGTATGTCGGAATATGCCCTTCGCGCGGAAAACTATTACGAATACAAGACTTTGCTCGTATCGCCGGATATAGAGATTGAGCATACGGAGTATGACAATGCACGGCTCAGTTTCATACTGGCTCGAACACATACTTACAACAGTTCGTGGGATTTAGGGACAGGTGTCAGCCAGTCGTTCTACCTGATGATACAGCGCGAGGGGGAGGCGATATGGGAGCCGGCAAACGCCTTGGCATCTTGGCGGACAGACGGAAAGGGAGACTATGATTTCAATGCACTTGGGTACGATGCCGTTCGCTACACGTTTAATCTCTCGGAGTATGTAGGCAGTACCATTCGCTTGGGCTTCTTCTCCAAGGCGGAGTTGAACTATGATAATGCGGATTTCCATCTATGGATTGACAGCCTGTTGCTTACTCAGTTTGAGCCTGTCTGCGTAGGGAATATCCAAACGCAATTAGGAGAAGTAGGGTATCACTCCGTCCATTTAGATTTCCAACCGTTCTACTCTACGGATACCATTGAGTACCGCGTGGAGCTTAACGGTTCAGTGGAAAGAGTAGGGAAGACCGACTCGTTAAAAGTAGATATAGTTGGTTTGACTCCCGACACCTATTATCGGGTGTTTGCTCGCTCGTTGTGCGCGCTTGGTGATACCTCGGCGTGGTATGGTCCAATAGCGTTTACCACCGAATGTCTTACCACAGACCAAACCGTCTATACTTTCGATTCACCGAGTAGCCATCGGTCGTTTGATGGCGGAACCATGGAGAAATGTTGGTCGGTGATGTATGATGATGCTTGGTATGCCCCTTGCATTATGCAGAATGACGGGTATAATAGCATCACTTATTCCCATAGCGGGGAGTATGCCTTGTATTTCCACGATCGCTACGACCACAAGAGTGCGGTGGTCATGGCACCGATGGAAGAAGACTTAGATACCATGGCATTGGTATTTTGGGCACGCAGCGGCTATCAGCGTGGTAGCGGTTCCAGTTACTCGGGGGATAGTTACAACCATACTATTCAGGTAGGAACGATGACCGATCCAAATGACTTCTCTTCGTTCCAACTCATTCAGACGGTAGCACCGGTAAGTATTACTCAATCCTTGAGCGCATATCCGGATAATGGTTGGGAGCAGATTATCGTGCCGCTACGAGGAGCCACAGGCAAGTATGTAGCCCTACATAATCCCGTGAATAAATCCGGTAAGAACACTTATCTCGCGATAGATGATGTGCAGATTTGTCGTATGCCATGCGCGTTGGTAAAGAACTTCCGCGTGGAGCAGGTAACCCACCGCGGGGCTACGCTCCGTTGGGAATCGGAAGCCGACTCGTTTTTAGTAACGATTGTTGCTGACCATTTTGAGAAACAATATACAGCAAAGGGTGATTCGCTGGTAATAGACGACCTTGTGCCGGATCTTTATTACACAGCATCTGTTGTCTCTGTATGTGATAGGGGAACAGGCTTTGCGAAGACGCTATCTTTCACTACGTTGAGGGCGATACCTTTTACGGAGGAATTCGCGCTGACGGACTATATGGCACAGCATGGCTGGACGCAATGGACAGGGGATATTTTGAATGGGGGGACATTATCGAAGTCAATAGTGAAAGATTGGGTTTGGACGAATACTGATGCGGCGGGTATTGCCTCGTCGAAAGTGATGTGGAAGATTACGAAAAACGGGGCGAATAATACTCCTCAAGAGCAGCATACTATTCTGATGTCTCCTGCTATATGGATGGAGGTTGACGAAAGTGGGAAAGCGTTACTATCGTTCGATTTGTCGCTTACGGCAACGGACAGCACTCGTTGCGAGGGTCGCCGGTTTGCAGTGCTTGTATCCACAGACGATGGGGCTACATGGAATATAGCCAATGCCATCATGTGGGATTCTACTGCCACTTCGGATCTTGTCTTTGCAGATATTCCTGATACATCAACCCACTACACATTTGACCTCTCGGCATACACTGGACGGACTATCCGAATGGCATTCTATGCATCTTCGCCTGCAACGCAGAGTGCGGGGTATCTGCATTTGGATAACATCTCTCTCGCAGCAAATTATGTCGGTTGTGAGGCTCCTGAGGATTTGTCAGCCGAGGAATATGAGACGGGGAAGATAGCGTTCTCGTGGCAGGGCGATAGCGAGATGACCTACGAACTACAAATAAGCCTAAATAGCAAGTTTATGGGTATTCTCCACGCCGATACCATCCATGGTGCGACTACGGATACGTTATCCTTGGAAGGCTGTACGCCATATTATGCTCGCGTGCGGGTGATTTGTGGAGAGACACTCACCAACTGGACCTCTTTCACATTCGTTACGCGCGCCTCCTTGCCCTTCTTGGAGACGTTCTCTGTGCCGCTTTCCGAGATGGTATGGACACGCTATGCAGACGTGATCGCCGACTCGTTGTTTATGCAAAAGCAATCGTTCTCAGGTGCCACACCATTGACCGGCGATGACTGGACAACCAACTCCATCTACAACAACCGCTATGCGCTGGATGACGAGCATCATATCAGCGCGGAGTTCTACGGCTCGGCAAACAACACTTGGTTGTTGTCGCCGCAGATAGCATTGCCTTTTGTAGCAGGGGAGGAACATATCTACTATTCCATGGATATTGCTCTTACGAAATATAACAGTGGCGAAGCATATACGCCAACCAAAGATGATGCTTTCCTGATGGCAGTGTCGTTGGACGGAGGAGTTACTTGGAACAAAGAAGATGCTATTATTTGGAAGAATGGTGACAGCGAATCAACCTATGCCTTGTCCGATATACCTAACGGCAAGGGCACCTCTCTGCGGCTGGACTTCACGAAATACCAAGGGCATACCATTCAGATTGCTTGGGGTATTCAGTCTTCGTATGACGGTATGGGGCGCTTGCATATAGACAATGTTAGCTTGTTGAGTACGAGTAGCCGTTGCCTCTGCGGCAGCGAGGTACGTATCACGGAGATTACTCCGACCTCCGCTCGTCTGACCTTTAATAGTGAGAATCCCGCAGTAGAGTGGGGGTATCGTTTGGTAGTCGATGGCGACTCTTCCTCTGCCGTGGACACCGTTGTATCAGCGGCGGGGACGGAGAATGGGGTAGTGGTAAGCGGACTGCTGTCGAACACGAGTTATCAAGTGTATGTGCGGTCAATATGTGCAGAGGGCGATTCCTCGGTATGGAGTGGTCCGTTTGTGTTCCGAACCGGTGTGCAGATACCATACATGCAAGACTTTACGGCAACCTACTTACCCGCAGAATGGAAACGCTATGAGGACATTTCACCCACGGATATATATGCCACGTCAAGTGCTTTTGCCACCCGCGGCGAGAACCCCATTGAAGGCGGATGGAATGTGCACAACAGCACTTCTGCATTCCAAGATGATGCGCACGCGAGTGCACGTCTGGGTTACTATACCTATAGTTGGATGGTATCGCCGGTGTTCGACTTGAGCCAATGTGCGGAGGACGATTTCATTGCGTTGTCGTTCGATGCTGCGCTGACGGCGGATGGCAGCTCGGCGAAACCCTATTCGCCGGAGAGTTTTGCCTTCTATGTCATGCTTTCCATAGACGGCGGCAAGACTTGGAAACGCGAAAATACGATATTATGGAGCGAGCGCGATGCTTCGGCAAAGTACAAGATGAGCAGTATCCCTACGGGCAACGGGCAACATTATTTGATAAGCCTGAACGACTATATCGGTTTGCCGCTTCAGGTGGCGTTCGGTGCATGCTATGTCAGTTCGTCCACTACGGCTCGGCTGCATATAGACAATATCGCTGTTGGAACTCCTGCGGTTACCTGCTTGGGTGTGGAGCAAGTGCGCATCACGAATTGCGGTGCCGATTTTGCAGACATCACTTTCAAAAGACGCGACAAGGCGAACCAATGGGAATATGTATTGGGCATTGATGCCGTAGATACTTTGACGGCAACGCCACAAGGGGTAGATAGTCTCTCTTTCCGTGTGGATAATCTCCTGCCCAATACAACCTATCAACTCTACATGCGCTCCGTCTGCTCCGAGACGGAGCATAGCGCATGGGCAGGTCCGTTCCAATTCACTACCGCACTGCCCATTCCGTTCTGCGAGCCGCTCACCGAGACCTCCCTTTCTGATGGCACTTGGACGAGTTATTCTGCATCGTTCCGGAACACCAACGTGCTGAATAGTAGCGAGTTGGTGAGGAGCAATAAATGGAAATGCACCAAGCCGGAGGCAATCATCACGGGCATGGGATCCTATGCCGCTCGTATCGAACTATATGGTTCCGGCGACTACGATGCGCTCTTGGTATCGCCGCTGTTGGCTATTCCCGATGATATAGAGTCTGCTCAGTTGACCTTCCGCGCTGCGTTGTGTGCTTACGGAGGGCTGATTGTAGAGGAGGCATTGAAACAACGTTTAGCCGTGGTAGTTTCTACGGATAATGGCGCTACTTGGTCGCTCGCTAACAGCACCATTTGGGCTTGTGACGATACGGGCGATTACTCGTTCAATACGGCTCTGTCCGAAGTAGCAAATACTTTGACCGTCAATCTGTCGCCCTATATCGGTCAATCGATTCGCATTGCGTTCTATGGTGAGTCCACCCCACGCCAACAGGATAACTATCTATATATCGACAGTATCTGTATCTCTGAGTCGTCGGCGGTGTGCGATGGTATACGAGCAATGCAGATAGAGCAGGTGCGTGCTACTTCGGCGGTATTAAGCGTCTTGTCGTATTACCGTTCGGACACGATAGAATACACCTTTGGGCTGTCGGGGGCTCCGCTGGGTGTAAACCCGATTCTGCGTATCACGGATACCACGTCTTTTGCACTGACAGACCTCTTGCCCGCCGAGACCTACGATGTATATGCGCGCACGCTGTGTGCTACGGGAGATACGAGTGCTTGGTTCGGACCGGTGTCGTTCACTACGATTTGTCTGATGGAGATACCAGCCACCTATACCTTTGATGACCCTAATCAGTACTATGTGCTGGAGAATAGTTTGGCGATGGAGAACTGTTGGCAGTCGCCGGAGGCCTCTGTATGCGTGATGTCGAACAACGATGACCATGAGTTTGGTCTGAATGGCACGCCCGCGCTCTATTTGGTATCAGATGCGAATGCGGCATATCCCGATGCTATCGTGGTATCGCCCTATATAGATGCTGCGTTAGACTCTTTGCAGTTGCGTTTCTGGGGACGTCCCGGGTATAAGACCAGTAAGTTCGGTCGTCCGTATATTGGCGAGGCATCGTCAAACAGCAAGCGAAGCGTGATTGTAGGTACGATGGTAGATCCGAACGATGTGTCCACCTTTGTGCCTATGGATACTATTACGATGCCTGCTATGGGAGTATCGGACTATTGTGATTTAGACTCGGAGGGAACGGAGTATTACCGCGAGTTCACCTATCCATTGAAGGGTGTCCCCGGGCATTATATTGCATTCCGCAGCGTCAACACATGGCGCAATGTGTTCTGTATAGATGAGGTTACGATTGAGCCTTTGCGGGCGTGTGAGAGGCCTTCCGCCCTCACGGCAAACGTCCTGTCTGCCACCTCCGCGGTCGCTGCATGGGAAGGACAGGCGGAGACCTATCTGGTAGAGTTGACCGATGAGCAAGGTCGCGTATCGGCATTCTCTACCGCAGAGACTTCTTACCGGTTTACCGATCTGCTGCCGTATAGTGCCTACACCGTCCGCGTATGCGCGCAGTGTGGAAACAACGGGTCTGTCTATACTGCGTCTGTGCCTTTTGTAACGCATGCGATAGAACCTTTCCGAGAGGATTTTGAGGTGCCTGCAAAGAGTTGGAAAAGGGGCGAGGCATTGCTCTCGGATGTCTTGAATGGTCAGGCTATCGAATCGACGCTTTATAAATGGAATGTGGTGGATGCTACCGCCACGGAGGCGAACCTCAGTGGCAAGGTGGCGAAGGTGAATCTCCATGGGGATGAGATACGCCATTGGTATATCTCACCGACCATCTACCTAAGTGAAACGACATTGGATGCAGATTCCTATCTGTCGCTCTCGCTGGATGTCGCGCTTAGCACCTTTACCGACCACGAGGAGGTAGATGCCGACTTGCAGCAGGAGGACAAGTTTGCCCTGTTGATTTCGGAGGATAATGGTGCCACATGGAAAGCAGATAATATGATTCTATGGGACAACACGCCGCAAGGCGATCATGTGCTCAACGCACTCACGCCTGCGGGCGAGACTTTCCGACTGGATGTGACACGCTTTGTGGGCAAGGATATCCGTCTGGCACTTTATGTGGAATCCACCGACCCATCGGGGAAAGCGGGGGATGTGGACCTCTTTGTGGACAATATCCGTCTGCGCAAGGCGCATAGGATGGTCTATGCGGCGCAGCAATGCAACGCCACCGGCTATTATGATGCGTACTTCAGCATACAGCAGCAAGACTTGCAGATAGGTACTACGCGCTATGAGCGTATTTTGCCCGCGGAATCAGGAGAGGCGACGGATACCCTTGTGCAGATGAATCTCACCATTTATCCTACGGAGCACACCCTGCTCTACGATACTGTCTGCGAGGGGACGCACTATACTGCGCATAATTTCAACCTAATAGCCAACAAGAGCATGGTAGTGCCTGTGCGCTACACTTCGGTGAATGGGTGTGATAGTTTGGTGGAACTGCATCTGCATGTGCTGCCTACCACCTATGCCGATACCACTATCTATGCTTGCACCGAATACACATTCCGCAACCAAGTGTATCGTCACGACATCATCCTGACCGATACGCTGCCGAATGCAGCAGGCTGCGATAGCATACGCACAAC
>CAMFEN010000035.1 GCA_945949375.1 uncultured Bacteroidales bacterium
CTACATATATGTTGCGTTGTTGTTCCATAGTGGTAGTTGTGTTTGGTCAGTTGTATTCAGTTTACGCCGAGACGGGCGATAGGTCTTAGGTTTTTGGAATTGGTATTGTGTGCGGACGTTCTGCGTTTCGATATAATCACCATAGACCGCTTGCGTTGGTTTCTGCAAATCAGCTATGCGTTGCTCTAACTCTTTGATTTTGGCATCCTTTTCATCGTTTGCAGTACGGAGATTTTGATTTTCTGCAAGAAGAGCACGCACAGCATCCTGCAACTGCTCAATATTTTCAAGTAGTTGCGTCGTTTCCTGCTGATGGCCTGTCGTTAAACCATATAATTTTTCAGAATAAGCAAGGTGAGATTCTATGTTAAGGTCATCGGTTTTCACTAATTACTCATCGTTTTCCTCTGCCGTTCGCGTACGTACGCGGGCAATCATTTTATAACACTCGCCGCCAATAGCGTCATCGTACTTATTGCAGCGGACAAGGTCAAAGATGATGGTATTCTTGGCGTAATCAAACTCCATGTGGTCATAGAGTTGTTTGGTATTGATATAATAGTAAGCTCCGGATTTGCGTACAGCAAAAGCACGGTCATTGCTCTCTGCATCAACGACCGCCATGTAGAGCACATGTTTCTCTTGCGTGTCGGGCGCAAGAACGACTGCTTTGTTTTCGTCGATTTTGAGCTGCTCAATGGCATCTGTATTAAATCCGGTTTTACCAGTTTGTTGAATTGTAGCCTTAGGTTTAAGACTATAATCTTTAGCATTTATAACTTCACCAATCATTTTATTTTTGATTTCTTTTTGTTTTCTTTTTCAAAATTCTGCACAAAATTACAACAAATTTTTGAATTGATCAAATTTTCTTGAAGAAAAATGTATAAAAATATGTAATTTTCTTGCGAATGGAGTAAAAATATAAAATCGCCCGTTAGTCGCGGACGATTTTAGCGGAATAATACATTTTTCATTATGTGAAGAATATATACTATTTACCATGTGATTATTTTATCTACAAGGGCTTGTTGCTCGGAGGCAGTGCGGCGGAGATAGATACGGGTTGTTTCTATGCTTTCATGTCCCATGAGGTCTGCCAATAATGCTATATCATTATATTTCTCCAAGAAATTCTTGGCGAAGCGGTGACGGAAGGAATGCGGATAGATGACTTTAGGATTGAGTCCATACCGCACGGCGAAGTTCTTCAGTTGTTGTGCAATGCCGCGTGTTGTGATGCGTTCACCGAAGCGGTTGAGGAACAAGTAACCGGTGGTGCGGTGCTGCTGTGTGAGCCATTCGGTTGTTTCCTTGCGCAGTCTGGCAGGAAAGAACAATCGACGCACCTTGCCGCCTTTGGTATATATGTCAAAATAACCGACGTGGATGTGTTCTATTTTGATCTGCACCAGTTCGCTGACACGTGCGCCGGTAGCAGCAAGAAACCGCACCACAAAATACCATTCCATGTTATCGTCTTGGCGCAGTGCATTTTTAAGGAAAGTGTAGTCGGCATTGCTAATGACATTTTCAAGGTACGACCGTTGTTGCACTTTGACTGATTTGAGCCGCCATTTAGGTTTACCGATAAACTCCAGATAGCGGTTGAGAGCCTGCAAACGAAGATTGACGGTTTTGGGCTTGTAGTTCTCGATAAGGAATGTTTTGTAGAGCAGAAGATTCTTCTTGCTCAGTTCTTTGTGGTGGGCGTAATAATCCCTCACTGCATAGATGTAAGCATGCACGGTGTTGCGTGCCATGTTCTCCTGTTGGAGAAAGGTCTCAAAAGCTTCAAACATAATTCTTTTTGTTTTGGGTTATACATTTCGGAGTAATCTCCTTATATATTATACAAAAAGAACTATGCCAAAAGATGTGTATAATTCCCATTATCGGAACATCGTTGCCTTAATCGCATAAGGCTATGAACGCATTACTGACACTTAATAAATTGCTTGCAGAGCGAGCAGAGTTAGACAACACACTTGCATCAAAATTGCAAAAATCAATTTTACAAGAAGCGATACAGGGCAGATTAGTCCCCCAAGACCCCAATGATGAACCTGCTGAAGCATTGCTTCTACGGATTAAGAAGGAGAAAGAAAGACTTGTTGCGGAAGGTAAATTAAAACGCAAAGATTTAGTAGAAAGTACTATCTATCGTGGTGACGATAACAAGTATTATGAGCAGATAGGTAATAAATGCATAGAAATCAATGGAGAAATACCATTTGATATTCCTCATAGTTGGACATGGTGCAGGCTTGCACACTTAGTTGCGTTAATTAGTGGTACATCATATAATAAAAGCGATATTCAGAAAAATGGAGTGCGTATTTTGAGAGGAGGAAATATACAAGAAACAAAATTGCTAATACTAGATAGTGATGTTTTTTTGCCTGAAGCATATATGGATGAGGGTAAACAAATTAGAATAAATGATATTCTAATTGTAGCTTCAACTGGAAGCAAAGAGGTGATTGGAAAACCTGCATTTATAACAGAGAATATTCTTAATACTCAAATAGGTGCATTTTTGCGAATAGTTCGACCTTATTTTGATTATTATGTCGCATATTTACATATAGTTTTTGCTTCTGAATATTATCGTAGGTACATTCGAAGTAAAGTAAAAGGCACAAATATTAATAATATCAAAGCAGAATATATAGAAAATATGCTTATCCCTTTACCTCCCCTCAATGAGATTAAACGTATTGTGGTGAAGAAAGAAGAACTGTACTGCAAACTATAGACTACTATATAAATCGGCAACTTTCGATGATATTCGTATTTGTTCTTCCTTTGGAGGAACACCTATCAGCAAATTATAGAATATCTCTTTGTTAAGGTGCGGAATTGCCGCACCTTTTTTCGAATTACGCAAACGATCCTTGTAGTATTGAATGAAGTACAGCACGTAAGGTAAATACATTTCACTACTTACCCAAAGCTGCTTAAAGGTGCTGCCCATATAACCCTCACAAGGAACTGTAAACACTTCGCCGGAGTTCTCTCCATCAACAAGAATTATATTGTCACCTTTAAATATAAACTTGCCTTCATTTATAACATCACCTGAAGATTTTCCTCGCAAGTATTTTGCATCAAGGCATACATACTTTCCTTTCTTTTTCTCCCCATCAATGAGCCTGCAAATATCCGCAAGTCGTACTACTTTCCATGTATTTGGAAAATCGAAATCACTATCAATTTCAATAGCCTTTCCGCCTATCTGCTCATAATACTTGCTAACGCCTGTTCAATCTTGGCAACAATACGTTTTTGTTCTGCAAGTGGAGGTAATGCAAACAAATAGTTTTCAAAAACGCCACGGGTCAAATGTTTCATTGTTAAGCCGTGTGTGATGTGTTTTAGATTAACAACAAGTCCTTTCAAAGAATAGAACAAGAAATATTTATCAATGCAGTTATACGGATTAACTTTGAATATGTGTTGATTGAGCCAACTATCATCACCTTGCCATATAAACGCATCTAAAGTTGCTGACCATGAAAAAAGTAAATCACCGTTATGTACTTTGAATTTTTCATCAAACACTTTAGTGGTGTAATTAAATTGTTTATTTGCATCAGATAAATTTTGTATTCTTATAATCGGAAGTCCCTTAGTTTCCCATTCGTTAGGTTTAAAGGCCAAGCCGTTTATAAATTCCGCTACTTGTCCTATTCTGCACCAGCACCAGTTTTCCGGTATATCAAATTGGATTTCCTCATCAATGCAAGTGACTGCATTGCCACACTTCTCGTAGTACTTGTTATCGTCACCTTTATAGATTATACTATCGGTGATGTCCTTTGCTTTAAGCTTACCTTGTTTGACAAGTGCTTGCTTTTCCGTTCTAATTCGTTCAAGTAACTTAGTGGCTGGCTCGTCATTGGAATCTTGGGGCACAAGCCGTCCTTGTATGGCTTCTTGAAGAATTGATTTCTTCAAATTGGTATATAGAGTAGCATTTAATGTGTCAAGCTTTTCTTGGCACTCATTATATTTATCTATAGATGGAAGAATCTCTTGGTATTTATCAATTATTCTTTTTTGTTCACTTAAAGGAGGTATCGGAATAAGAAAGTTAGCAATGTCAACCATTGATATATTATCATTTGTTGAGTTCTTCCTTGAATTTATGAATTCTTTAATATGAGGAGATTTGATAACGCAGTCAATATATTTTACTTCAAACCATTTGTTACGAATAATGGCTACTCGCTGGTTTAGCAACATATCTTCTGACAAAGATTGTACATAAAGACTTTTACCTACAGTACCACCTGTCATTGCAATGAGTATATCATCAACTGCTATTTTATAATTATCCAGACTGTTAGGCGCGTTATAACGAACAATAGATTTATTTACAAATCCTTCTTCGGAAATATCGGAGATACGAATAACTCGTAAACCTTTATCAGTTTTTAATTCAGTGCTCGGGAAGGCATATCCCCCTATTATCTCTGCATAATTTCTCAATCTTACCCAGCACCATGTAGCAGGTATCTCAAAGGGGATTTCGGCATCTATGCAGCGCACCTCTCCGTTGGGCAACTTCTCATAATGGGAATTGTCGTCACCACGGAAGATGATTGTTTCGTTCTTGTCCTTTTTGATTTTGCCCTCTTTGACGAGTTGTGCTTTCTCTGCACGGATACGTTCCAACAGAACGGACGCAGGCTCGTCGTTCGGGTCTTGCGGCACCAATTTGCCCTGTATCGCCCATTGAAGGATGCTATTTTTCAGTTGCTTGCCGTTCATTCTGCCACTATTTGTTGGATGTCAATACCTAATATCTTCTGTATCTCGGAGAGAGTGCGGTCTATCTCGCGGTCGAGTTCTGCGCGACGGCTGTAGTAGTTTTTCAATAGTTCGGCAGGCGGTAGGATTTCTTCTTCGGACTTCGGGAATTTGCATTGGTCAAAATTACAATCCAATGCCATGAGTTCTTCTGTAGAGAAACAACGTGCCTTGTCATTGCCTTCCGCATCTTGCAGCGGTTGGCGGTTATTCCACCAATCTATAATAGGCTGGCAATGCTCCAGCTTCATCGGGTTGGTCTTGTTGAAATGCTTGTAGCCCTCCGGCATATCGAGACGGTAGAACCAAGTCTCGCGTGTTTTGAATCCTTCGGGTGCGCCTTCCGCCGTCTCGTTATTGAAGAAAACGATATTGGTAGCAAT
The DNA here is from genome assembly GCA_945949375.1 of uncultured Bacteroidales bacterium. Classification (GTDB taxonomy): domain Bacteria; phylum Bacteroidota; class Bacteroidia; order Bacteroidales; family Paludibacteraceae; genus Colicola. Next base: position 5,199 of record CAMFEN010000035.1, read on the forward strand.
GGATGTGTAAGGGGCGAAGATAGACCCCGGCAAACGGATGATGGTATGCAGATTATATTCGCGCAAGAGGGCTGTCTTGATGGCTAATTTAGCGCCATCCGTACCGAACAGGAAGCCATCTGGAATAATAACACCGGCACGTCCATGCTCTTTGAGGCGGCGCATGATAAGCACCATAAACAAGTCTGCCGTTTCCGACGAACGGAACTCCATCGGGAAATTACTCTTGGCAGCGGCATCGGTACTACCACCATAAGGCGGATTCATAGCAATGACATCCACTTTGTCGGCTTCGGTGAAGTCGGAAAGTTTGGTACCCAATGAATCGCAGTTGCGGATATTGGGTGCTTCTACATCATGCAGCAGCAAGTTCGTGATAGAGAGCAGATAAGGCAAAGGTTTCCACTCTTGTCCGATAACAGAGGATTGGAACTTGCGCCCGTCTTCGGTTGTCTTGACTTGTTGGGCAAGATGATTAAGAGCCGATGTAAGGAAGCCACCGGTACCGGATGTGAAGTCGCCAACCGTTTCTCCCAATTGAGGATTGAGGATAGTGATGATAAAATCCGTAAGCGCACGCGGCGTGTAGAATTCTCCGGCATTACCAGCAGATTGCAGGTCTTTGAGTATGCCTTCGTAAATATCGCCGAACATGTGGCGGTCCTCTGCATCATCAAATTCTATTTCGTTGATAACATTGATGACTTGTCGCAGGAGAATGCCATTCTTCATGTATTGGTTCAAGTCTGCAAACACCTCGCGCACGATTGTTTTGGAGCGTGGCGTTTCCTTGGTTACAGGCAGGTTCTTGAGTGTCGGAAATAACTCCTCGTTGATAAAATGCAACAGCGCATCACCTGTGGGTGCTTTGCCGTCTTTGCTGTCGATAGCCCAATTACGCCAACGGTATTTCTCGGGGATGATACTTTGAAAAGTCTTGCCGTCCTTGTATGCTTTGTATTCCCATGTCTCTTCCTGTGTGTCATACACTTTCATGAAGAACATCCATACCATTTGCTCTATACGTTGTGCGTCGCCGTTGATACCGGCATCCTGACGCATGATGTTCTGCAATCGTTTTACGATATTATTTACCATTATGCTGCTTCTTTATATATTTCTGATTCTAATTCTTTCATTGCCTGCACGAACTTCTCCGGTCCTCCAAAGATTTTGACAATACGCGGCGGTGTGCCAATCTGCTTGAACGGATCGGTATCAAGGATGTCCGGGTCTTCGAGATTGAGAATGCCGTAGTCAGCGTATTTGTCAAGTAACGCCATGAGTACCTCACGCGCCTTGCCTTCATACTTGGCAAAATAATTGCGTTTGATGACGTTGTTTGCCCTCTCGCGCCGAGTGAGTGGCGGTTGGTCGAAAGCCACGTGGCAGATGATGTCGAAGATGTCTGCATTTGCCAATGACGGGTTCTTTTCCCGCACCGCCTCTATGAGGATGCTGTATTCTTTGAGTTCGTCCACAATAGCCTTTTTGCGGTCGGCAGCCGTCCAGTTCTGAATGAAATCCTGTAGTGTGGCATAGCGTTTGCGCAGTTGCCGTCTCGTAAAGTCGCTGACGCTCTCGGTACGCATGGTCTTGCCATCTTCTCCCAACACCGATACAATCTCCGTATTGATGCGGATATTCTCACCATCCACGATGTATTTGTCATGATGTGTGGGCGGTGTAGGCGGTGTCGGTGGCACAGGCGGTTTGGGTCGTTTCGGATCAGCCGGTCCTTGCGGCGGTTCAGGGTCTCCGTCAAATTTCGGGTCTTTGAACTTAGCCGTAGCATTGCGGAAGTCCAATATCTCCAAATGCCATTTGCCTTTGTCTGTGCGCAGACGTGTACCGCGACCGATAATCTGTTTGAATTCGGTCATAGAGCCGATTTCCTTGTCTATGACGATAAGCCCGCAGGTCTTGCAGTCCACACCGGTTGCCAACAATTCGGAAGTGGTAACTACTGTCGGGTATGGCGCGTCCACATCAATGAAGTTATCCAATTGTTTCTTACCGGCAGGGTCGTCGCCTGTAATGCGCATGACGTAGTTGGGATTTTTCTTGCACATATCCGCATTGAGCGTTACGAGCAGTTCTCGCATCGCTTCCGCCTCATCGGTATCGGTACAGAAGACAATGGTTTTGGTCATGCGTCCAATCTGATGTAGCATTTTGGTGATGCGTCGTGCTACCACTTCGCGGCGTTTGAGGAATGCTATATCACGTCCTATGTCTTTTCGTTCGTATAGACGTTGTTCTATCTCTTTGCCGAAGATGTCGCGTTCATCTTCTTCTGGCTTGAAACCTTGCAGGTCGATACTGATGAAACTATTAGTAACGCGGTAGGGCGCAAGGAAACCGTCCTGAATACCCTGCAAGAGCGAATATGTATAGACGGGATTACCGAAGTAATCGAGGTTATTTGCGCCGGTCTCCGCTTTGGGCGTGGCTGTCATACCAATCTGCGTGGCACTGCTGAAATACTCCAGCACCTTACGCCAAGCGGAATCATCTTTTGCACTGCCACGGTGACACTCATCAACAATGATGAGGTCAAAGAAATCCGGCTTGACCTGCGTAAACGGGTCGGGTTTGTTATCTTCCTCGTTAGCGACGAACTGGTGGTATAGCGCCATGTATATTTCAAAAGCCGAATCAATGGTTGCGCCTTGCACCTTGGTCATTACCTTCTTGAACGGGCGGAAATCTTGTGTCATTGTTTGGTCAATGAGGATATTGCGGTCGGCTAGGTATAGGATCTTCTTTTTCAGTCCCGCAGCACGCAAGCGGTGAATGATCTGGAAAGCTGTGACAGTCTTACCTGTACCCGTTGCCATGACGATAAGGATACGATTCTGACCGCGTGCGATGGCTTCAATGGTGTTGTTGATGGCTTGTATCTGATAATAGCGCGGTTCGTGGGTGTATGCGTCAAAATAATATGGTGCGTCAATAACGGGCATTTGCTCGTC
>CAMFEN010000036.1 GCA_945949375.1 uncultured Bacteroidales bacterium
GCGAAGGTGAACGAGGACTTGGAGTACTACTCGGTGGTGCGCTCCATCCGCGCGATAGAGAACTCTGACGTGTGTATCCTGATGATAGACGCCACGCGGGGTATCGAAGCGCAAGACCTGAATATCTACTCGCTGATTCAGAAGAACAAGAAAGGGCTGGTGGTGTGCATCAACAAATGGGACTTGGTGGAGAGCAAGACGAATGCCGACATCAAGGCTTTCGAGCGTGCTATCCGCGAGCGTATTGCGCCGTTCACCGATTTCCCGATAATCTTCGCCTCCGCGCTGACCAAACAACGTATCTTCAAGGTGATGGAGACCGCGCTACACGTGTATGAGAACAAGTTCCGCAAGGTGCCTACGGCGCAACTGAACGATAAGTTCCTGCCGCTGATAGAGAACTATCCGCCGCCTGCTACGAAGGGCAAGTACATCAAGATAAAGTACTGCACGCAGTTGCCGAACACGCAGGTGCCGACCTTTGTATTCTTCGCCAACCTGCCACAGTATGTGAAAGAGCCTTATCGCCGTTTCTTGGAGAACAAGTTGCGCGAGTGGTGGGACTTCAACGGCACGCCTGTGCAACTCTTCATCCGCGCAAAATAACGTGAACCCGAAATAGGATACTAATACACAGAAACGACTACATTTTTGTTCAACAAAAATTTCCAAAAATAATTCAGATATTTTTCTTTAACGTATAATTAACAATAGTTCGTGAATATATTTTTAATAAGTTTATTTTGTGATAGTTAAGTTGCGGATGCCTACTTTTCTAAAAAGACCTTTGTCGAAGGACTAAGTATAATGGGCTTTGAACTCGTCAGTCGCTTCCGAGACGATGTCCGCTTGCGCTATCTCTACACCGGTGAAAAGACCGGTAAAAGGGGACACCCTAAGCAGTATGACGGAGTCGTTGACAAAAACAATCTACGCAAAGATGTCTTCCAAGAGGAGGTGTACGATTGGGATGGACAGGAAGTGATAGTATACTCTGCAGTTGTCAATGCAGTCAATATGAAGCGAAATGTCAAAGTCGTTATTATTGACTTTGAGGATCCTGACAAGAAGACGCAAACGCGCAAGGTGTTTTTCTCAACGGATTGCTCCATGTCGGCAAAGGAGGTGATAGATATCTATCGCTCTCGGTTCCAAATAGAGTTTTTCTTTCGGGATGCCAAGCAGTTTATCGGTCTCTGCCATTGTCAAGCACGCGACACGAGGGCATTGGACTTTGCCTTTAACCTATCGTTATCTGCTATCAATGTTGCCAAAGCATTTTGCAGACATTACAACCTCAACTATTCCATTGCGGATCTTAAGTTGCTAATGCACAATGCGATGATGATTGAAAGATTTTTATCCATGTTCGGCAATTTACCGAACTTGCACAAAAATCAAAGGCTAAAAGAACACTATTTCAAAGATCTCTTGCTTTACGGACTCAAAGCGTCCGCTTAGCAACATATATAAAGCCAAATTTTTAACGGACTATTGATAATTGATACATTTTGAAATTCGCTGCAAAATTACAACAAGAGGCTGTCTAACAAGTCAAGTTAGGCAGCCTCTTGTTGTATGTGAATGGCTTATAAGGGGCTACAATCACCGCTAAAACCTTCGTTTTGTTCCAAAAACGCCCGCAGGCGAGACGCCTGCGTCCCCAGTATCTACGCTTCATAGGACTTGTTAGACAGCCTCGTAAGGGAAATGAGTTTTTTTTACAAAACAGTTATTTTTTCCAGTAGCGGGTTTGAAGATAGGATATCAAATCCTTATAATCACCATCTGCAGGGATGGGGCTCAGCAAGGCTTGCGGATCAATGATGCGGAATTTGGATTGCTCTTTCAAGGTTGGTAGATACGCTCCTATTATTGCACTACGAAATTCGGTATGGCTATTTGGAACAACGAGAATATGCATATAATCATGTGCCTCAATATTTGCAAGTTCTGGCATTGCAATAATTCTCTCTACCAAGAGAGTTTGACGCATCAATTCGTAATAAGGATCTACTTTGTATATATCATTCCACTTTTTTATATTAGAAGTTGGTAGTATGCGTTCAGGATAGCGTTTTAGAGATTCTATATTAGCCTCCTTTCCATCATAGGACTCTGTATATTTCCATTCGATAGGAAAGAGCATTTTCTTTCCATCTTTTCTCCTAGCATATACCAATGCATCTATAGAAGTGCATTTAGTTCCTCGTGTTTCATGCTTTTCTCCAAGTAATGCTTTGTTTTTGTGTACAAATTCAAAGGTAATATATCCTTCATTATCCAATGGAGAAACGAGTATTTCATCTATTTCAATCCCTATTACGTTTTCAAGAATAGCTTTTACAGCCTTCTCATCATTGCGAATTGCAAACAGATGGTTGAGGCAGTGTATTTGCGAAGATACTAAATGCCCAGTAGGGCTTTTATGTTTTTTATTCTCTCCCCACCAAGTAATCTTGTGATTGTTAAAATAGGAAATAGCAGCATCTCTAATCCCCTCGAAAAGATTGTACTTACTATCAATAGATTGCAAAACAAATTCATGTTCTCCTTTAAAGAAGCCCATGTTGCGAGCGATTTTAGATAGGTGTTTATTATAAAAAGCGATTTGATGTCTTTTTTCTTGTTTGTAGAAAGTTCTCTTCATTACATATTCATGAACAAATTGATGAGAATATTGAATACTTATTGGAAAATCCCCTTTGTTGATGATAGATAATATCTCTTCTTCTTTTTCTTCAAACATTGAATGCATAGCATCTGCTAAAAATATACCATTGATATGATTGCAGCGCTTGTCATTGTACATACTATACAACTTATCAAAAGAGCGGGAAGATGAAGTTGAAGGTATGTCTATTTTGTGTGTCATGATATCTGCCATGACATTTACATAAAACATCAATTCTGAAATAATACCTACCTGTTTGTTTGTGGGTAATTTCAGTTCATAGATATTTAATGTGTTGCCTTCAATACTCCAAATATCCAAAAAACTATTCGGCGTAAACGACTCCTGACAAGGCACTTCTCTTTTGAAAAGACGAACTGGCAATTGATGATTGATTGCATCAAAGCGAGCTTTTTCTCTTTTACAAAATTCTCTTTCTAACTGAGCTTCTTGGTGAGAGGCTTCTTGTTTAGCATTACCTCGTGGAACGTTTACAACAAGATTTATGTTAGCCAACTGTTTTATTTCCGCTTTGAAATCCTCTGTAGTGTCTGCCCAAGAGTAAATATTAATGAATTTCATAAGTCGATACAAAAATCGATGATAGTGTTCATTTGCTTTAGGCAAATTTTTACTCTTGCAATCAATATGGACTTTATTGATTGTTGGTATCCAGGCTTTCAAACAGATTGCCCAACCTTCAAATGCAGCTTCATTGGTTTGCATATTGGATGTTAAACCTTTGCTAGGCAATTGAAGAAACAACGTGTTGCTTTCTATTCTGAAATCAATATATTTAGGTAAACGTAAATTAGGATTTACATCGTTAAGGAATTTGATAATTTCGTTTTTGGTCATAGTATTATTTAGTTAAAATTGTGACTACTCGTTGTGCATCTTCGGTTGTGATACCCGTTTGGGAATCAATTTGTACAAAGTGTTCTTTGAGTTTGCAGAAGGAATCAAGGTCATCCAAAATTACATAATTGGTCACTTCGGGATGTTCTTCTAGCCACAAAGCAATCTCTATCTCTCTTGCCAATCTCATTGCATCGTATAGGTCAAAATCATCGGGATTATTTTCCATTTGCGATTGGATATAATCATCTGCCACATGCAACGAAGTGATATCATAAATCACTCCTGGCAATTTGCGTGCTTTCCACATTGCCCGCATGTTTGCGATACCAGAATATCTCCACGATGATGATATAACAATCTTGGCTTGTGTGGAATCAACGATATGGGCTAATTGCTCTACCGCTTTGGGGTCAAACAGGATTCCGAAAGTATCTTCGGTTGGTAGGTGCTCATGCCGAAGTTGGTCGTAGTAATTATCGGTATTCAACACACCATCTAAATCCAGGAATATGACTTTGCATTTTTCTTTAGGCATTTCGTTGGCTTCTATTTTTTTCAAAGTTTGTTGAATACACTCATAGCCGTTTTTCATCTTGCTGCTACTTGTTTTCTTCAATGTGGTTATTATAGTATTTGGAACTACAGGTTTCTGTAATTTGTCTTTTCGACTAATCAGAGATAGCGTTCTTTGGGTTTGTCGTTGAATTTCCGCACTCAATTTTTGTAAATCTTCTTCGCTCTCATCAAATAATATGTACAAACATTCAGGTGGTAGTTTGCGAAAAATCTCTCTGCTCTTTTTTGCAACAGGATTATTGACTAACATATAATGCGTGACACTTGATATTTCTTTAGCTGCTTCATTCAGGTAATACTCAATTGCAGTTTCAATCATGTGACACAAACAGGATTGTAGTTGCTGCTCAATCTGTTGGTTGCCTGTTCGTTTGAGATACTCGCCCAATAAAGGCATCTCATAAAAGACTTCTACTTTTCCTTTCATCGCTGTAGTGATTTTGTAGTTAAACATTCGTTATTATCGTTTTCGGCTGCAAAATTACTACTGCAAAGTGCCATTCTACGGCACTATGAAAAGGAAATGTACAAATTATTGCATTTTTTTATAGTGATTTATTATTTGTTCTGCTTCTTTAATGAATTTCTCACGAAGCCACAGAGGTTTAACGATTGTAATTTCTGGTAATATAGAACGGAGTTCTTGGATAAAGTCCGCAGTCGGAACAATCCAATATTCGAATAGCGAATAATCATCCGTTCGCTCAATTTCTTTCTGCGAGTGGTGTAATGGGAGTGAACGCAGATAGTTGGCGCGGAATGGTGTTACGCGAAGTTGAACTAACTCAACGGGTTTGTCATCTACCATAACTCCGTAATAATTATGTAGAAAACTCTCTGGGTTAAAACTCTTAGGAACCTTAAAAGCATTTTCGGTTATTTGCATAGATAACACACGATCCAACGAATAGAAATGCAGCTCATCATTGCCTTCTCGCAGACCGATGATATACCATCGCTGTTTGAATACCTTGATACAATATGGAGCAATCTCGAAGTTTCTTGGAGCACTCATCTTAAAACTTTGATACTCAACTTGTAGTGTTAGATTTTGCCGCATAGCATCAATCACGTGTGTCAAGTATTTATTGCCAGAAGGTATGTCTTCTAAAAGTAATCTGTCTTTTAACGATTGCCCCTCCATCAAAAGATTGCTGACAGAGAACGAATTAAGTAACCAATTTTGGACATCATCACTCTTTATGTCATCACGGTTAGCTATTGCGTATTTATTGCCCCTTACACATTCTATCTCAATACCAAACAGAATAAGAATATCATCTTTCATGCGGAAGAATGTGCGCCGTGGAATAGTTGCTTCATCTTCATCATTGAGCGCTGCGTTTTGCCAATAATCATTGATTTGTTGGCGAGTTAATGCTCCCCGCGAATATAGCAAGTCAACGAGCCAGATATAACGCTGAAATTGTCGAACTGATGTCATGGTCAATAGTTCGTGAATATTTTTTTTTATAAGTTTATTTTGTGATAGTTAAGTACTATCGGACTATATGTTGTACTGTCCAACAGCAAATGCAATTTTGTATGCCGGTAACTCAAAATTCTTGAAGAGACAACGCACTGCCCCACCACTTCTCTACCACCTCGAAGTCTCAAGCCGTATAACATAGGTGATTCGTAGGTGATTCGTAGGTGATTAACAAGACAAACCCCTATTTTGTACGAAAAATGTTTAGACTGCCTCACATAGTTTACAAAAAAGGAATAGAATTATGCCGCTACCGTCTCGCGCCCGAAAGCAGGTAGGTATGTCCTTGGTAGTGAATCAGTACTTGTCCGTTTTGTATCTCCTTTCTGCTTGCGTGGTGAGTGTTTGTCTCTGCATTGGTCATGCCATTTTGTATCGTTTCTGCACGAAACTCTATCTCTTGTGAAGGGAGGATACAGGGCGAAATGATATGCAGCGCTTCGCTGTTGGTCAGTGCTACGGGGATGGTTATTTCGCGTTGTTCACCCGGGAGTAAGCCTCGCAAGGATGTGGCAGAGGGCACTGCGTCGATAGCGAAATAGGCATCGCGATAGAGCGGCGCAATGCCCTCGTTATAGACCGTTAGGCGGGTCTCGCTTCCGTTGGTCTCGCAATGGGTTACCACCAGTCTGTAGCCTGTTGCCATACTTGCCTCGGCAAATCGCTCCACAGTGCCGTAGGTAGTGCCTGGTGCATCGTTGGCAATCATAAACGAAATGTGATACTTGGCAGCCGCCGCCTCCCATGTTACCCCATACATGCCCGCGGGATTGAGGAAGTTCTTTTGGTCTTTGGAGGTGTAATAACTGATTTCACCGCCGCACACTCCCCTCTGCCAGCGTGTTCCCTCACCCATCGCATTCCAACATTCTTCATTGTAACCATCGCCGGAGCCTATCTCATGCTCTTTGTGCATAAAAGAGTCATCGAAGAGTCCGAAGTTCAACGCCATCAGTGTCGCGTTGTTCAATATCGGCGTGTAGGAATCGTCGGCAGCATCGATGGATATCGCCCATGGTATTTGGAGCGTGGTATCGAGATGTTGCAAGAACGAAACCTGATAGTCTTTGGACGGGAAGTTGGTTCCTAACCGCAGGGTTGTTCCATAGATATGGTACTCCGACCAATGCCCGAAACCGACTTCGAGGAAAGCGATTCGGGGGTCGGTGTTGTAGCGCGCGGCGAAGTCGGTATAGAATTGGCGGGTGAACCATTGCAGTTCGGCATTGCTCCAGTCGGCATAGTAGGTGGGGCCATCGCCACCCGGATTGGCACTATAGGTTTCGTGGTAATCGCTCCTGTCTTTGATATACTGCGGCACTGCCGTAGTGCCCCGCTTGCCATCCACTTCCGTATCATCGGGGTACTCGTAGCGGAAGCGGAGGATGGCCTGGTGTCCGCGCGAAGAGATATCGTTCAGAATATCTTCCAGATATGCCCAATCGTAATCAATTTGTCCGTTGGTCTTTCCTTTGACCACACGACAGGGCAGGCAGTAGTGGAACTCCATGGATATGGTATGCTGATATTGCGCCATCCGCTCGTGGTCGCTCCACAGCACCAAGCCCGTCATAGGTTGCACATGCGTGATCTGCTTAGAGAGTTGCACGGGCGTAAAGTCAGACTCTGAGGTATAGGTGCTCTCCTGCTCTGCCGCATAAGCACTCCCAAACAGGCATAAACAAGCAGACAACAATAGACATTGATGGACAAAATAAGTTGAGATTTTCATACTATTTGCTATTTTGGGTGCAAAGGTAGTAACATTTTTCCAAATGTGCAAGGGAGAGGATAGAAAATACATAGGAGGCTTTCTAATAAGTCAAGTTAGGCAGCCTCTTTGTGGATATATGTATTGTTTGCTCGGCTTTCTCTCTCGTCCTTTTTTCGAGTCGTTTTCGAGTCGTTTTCGAGTCGTTTTCGAGATTGACGGTTTTTAGGTTCGGGACGTATAGAGTATTCGTATTGACAAGCGAAAGGCGACTTGGACTATAAATTGCTCTGATTTGGGAGTGGGGGCTTGCATATTTGCGAAAAAAGCAGTAATTTTGCAGCGCGAAAACGTAAGTTGTGATTGACAAAGGACGATTTACGATTTCGATTGAAGGTACAAGAAAAGTTTTGATACACCGCAGGCGAGACGCCTGCGTCCCCAGTGATTAGTTTATGGAACCACTTAGACATGAGTGCGGTGTGGCGATGATTCGCCTTCGCAAACCCCTGCATTATTATCAGGAGAAGTACGGGACATGGCAGTATGGCTTGAACAAGCTGTATCTGCTGATGGAGAAGCAACACAACCGCGGGCAGGAAGGTGCGGGTATGGCTTGCGTGAAGATGCATGCCGCCGCGGGGGAAGAGTATATGTTCCGCGAACGAGCATTGGGCAGCGGGGCGATAACGGAGATATTTGATAAAGCACACCGAGAGATTTACGATTTTCGAT